>JAGLXI010000182.1 GCA_023132995.1 Candidatus Zixiibacteriota bacterium
TGACACGCTACTTCGGTGGTACCAAATTGGGTACCGGTGGCCTGGCCAGGGCATACGGCGACGCGGCCAAAGAGGCGATGGATCGATCCGGCCGCAAGGAGTGCTTTCTCACCGAATTGCTCAGTGTCCAGCTTGAATTCCCCCTCTATGATCGCCTGGTCAAGCTGGCCCGGCAGTATGAAGCTCGGCAGAAGGACGCCGAGTTCTCCGAGCGAGTGTCGGTACGCTTGCAGGTACGCCGCTCCCTCGTTGATCGATTGACCGCCGACATTATCAAACTGAGCGGAGGAAAGGCCCGCATTGAAAAACTCGGTTGAAAGCGATAAGGTCGACTGCCTGGGCATGGGGATAATGCCGCTTGACCTTCTGTACAGCGTGAAGCGACTACCGCTGGCCGGGGAGAAGATCGACGCACTCGACCGCACACTTCAGGGAGGTGGCCCGGTGCCGAATACCCTGGTTGGTCTTTCCCGGCTTGGCAAGAGCACCGCTCTTATTGCCGTGGTGGGAGATGACCTTATAGGCAGCACGCTGATTGCTGAGCTGCAAAGGGAAGGTGTCGATCATCGCCTGGTGATCCCAAAGAAGAGACCGACTCCGGCCGCCATCGGTCTGATAGAGCATGGCTCCGGCCGAAGGACTATCATACTGCACCGCAAAGTCTCCGTTGGTCCTCGCGATGTCAGGACATCAGCCTGCCCCATTCCGCGAGTGGTTCATCTGGATGGTCGAGATCTTGAAGCGACCATGAAACTCGCCAGGTGGGCAAAGAGAGTCGGCGCGGCCGTTTCGTTCGACATCGGGTCAGTGCGTAACGATGTTACTCCGGTTCTGCCGCTGGTCGACCATCTGGTTGTAGCCGATGCTTTCGCTTTCTCTTATACCGGGAAAAGGAAGGCGACAACAGTAATCAGGCGACTGTCCGATATCTGCCCGGGCAGCATTGTCGTTACTGAGGGCCTCAAGGGATCAACCGGACTGGAAAGGGAAGCCGGCCGGACGACTGGTGAGATGATTCGGCAGCCTGCCTTCAAAGTAGCGTGCGTTGACGCCACCGGCGCGGGTGACAGTTTCCACGCGGGGTACATATATGGTTTGCTGAAGGGTTTTGATATGGCCGGGCGTCTTGAGTTTGGCGCCGCTGTGGCCGCACTGAAATGCCGTCGGTTCGGTGCCCGCGCCGGCGCCCCGACGCTGCGGCAGGTGAAGAGATTCCTTAGGAACAGCCCGAAGACCTATGCTTGAGTATCTTGAGGCGATTGACCGGGCGCTGTTCGTCTTCATGAATGTTCAACTGGCGAACCCCCTGACCGATTTCATCATGCCGATCATTACTTCCGACAGTCTGCTGCGGGTGCTCTACGGAGGCGCTATGGCCATTATTCTGTGGCGCGGGGATCGGCGGCTGCGCTGGCTGGTTCTTTTCTCGGCCATAACCCTGCTTCTGACCGACCAGATTTCCAGCCATTTCCTCAAGAGCCTCATCGCGCGTCCACGACCCTGTCACGTTCTGGATGCACCACAGGGGATAAACCTGCTGGTCGGCTGCGGGGGCGGGTTTGCCATGCCGTCATCACATGCCGCCAATGCCTTCGGGCAGGCTTTCCTCTTTTCGTGGTGCATAAGGGAGACTAAGTATTATCTTTATACCTTCGCCGGTCTGGTGGCCCTCAGCCGGGTTTTTGTCGGCGTCCACTATCCGGGGGATGTGATAGCCGGCGCCGCCCTAGGTGCTTTGATCGGCCTGTCGTTGGCGGTGGTTTTTGCCGGGTTTGAAAGTCGGTATGGCTGGAGTCGAGAAGCTACAAATACTACGCCAGAACATGATGACATTTCGTAATAGCATGGCAGGGGCCGTGATTGACGGAGCCATACTCATTTGAGAGGAGCCCAGCAATGGCGTTTGAAATCGAAGTCGTCCGGGGCGATATTACCGGCGCTGATGTTGCGGCAATCGTCAACGCCGCCAACAACGAACTCTGGATGGGCGCCGGGGTGGCGGGGGCTATCAAGCGGGCTGGGGGGAAGGTGATCGAATCCGAGGCGGTCGCGAAGGGTCCCATCATGCCGGGCGAGGCAGTCTATACCGGAGCAGGAAAACTGCCCTTCAAGGTCGTGATCCATGCGGCGGTAATGGGACAGGACCTGCGCACGTCCGACAAACTGATCCGGCAGGCCACCATCGCCAGCCTTAATATCGTTGAGAAACTGAAGATAGAATCCATCGCTTTTCCGGCGTTCGGTACCGGGGTGGGTGGCTTTCCCATGACGGCCTGCGCCAACATCATGACCAAAGCGGTACGCGCTTATCAGCCCCTGTCGGAGCATATCAGGCGAGTGCAGTTCTGCATGTTTGACGATCTCGGATACGCGGCCTTCACAGAGGCACTTAAACCGATCGGTTAATCGCCTACCTTGATCTTCATGCGGCCGTCGAACGCCAGCGTCGCGCCGGATGGATTGTGGTACTCACCGTCCAGGGAGATGAACACTCGGTCGGAAAAAGCCGAATCAACGACAAGGAAACCGGACACGGGCATGAAAACCTTCTCCTGGACCGGCCACTCGTATCGTCCCAGAAGGTAAACAAAGGAATTGTCCGGCAACTGTATCGTATCCGGTCGAGGCATGGGCGGCAGTTGCATGTAGACCTGGCACCGCAGGTACTCGTCAAAGGAAAGGAACCTCAGATGATCTCCTTCCGCTCGCCTGGCGCGTGTACCCACAGTCACAACGGCCACATTCCCCTGGCCGGCGCGGACCCTGGTGTCGGCCAGGGGATCACCCAGGTCGGCATCCATTACGTACTGAGTCTGCTCGACCTTCACTTTGCGGCTTTCCTCTCCGATGGTCATGTTAAGATCAAGCCGATACCGGCTACTGCACGCCGTCAGGAGCGCGGCAAGGGTGACCAGGCAGACAACCGCGCACGTCGTCTTTTCTCTATAGTCTGACATACCCAAGTATAGGAATCCGAGGCCCTTGGGTCAACAGAATGTACAACAGTGAATCGACCGTTACGGTCGATGTCTGATTGCAGGCCGTTCGATCTGATCGGGTTGCGACGTGAGGTAGCAGGTACTGATACAGACCGATGCCGCTATATCGGCATCTCAACGATGCGATACTTCTTGTACGGCTCAGCGCCCATTTGCGTCATAGTGTTGCGCATAAGCTCGTTTGTTTCCAGTACCCAGGAGAGTTCGGCCCAACGGTAGCCGCTTCTCAGAATCCGCCTGTGGCACTCGGTATACAGCATCATTTCCACGCCCCGCCTGCGGAATTGCGGGATAACACCCATTGTGACCACCCGCAGGCTGTCGATCTTGTTTCTGATCTTGGTATGCCAGAGAAGCTTGAAGAGGCCCAGGGGGAAGAGCCTGCCGTTCAGGCGTATCAGGGCCTGGTTGACGTCGGGCAGGGCCATCAGAAAGGCGATAGGCCGGCCTTCGTGCTCCGCCAGAAACACAAACTCCGGATCAATTATCTGTCTGAGATTACGGGAGATATACCTGAACTCGTCTTCACTGATCGGCACGAAACCCCAGTTGTGTTCCCAGGCCTGGTTGTAGACTTCTCTGACCAGTTGCACTTCACGGTTGAAGTCATTCATGTTAAGAGAGCGCAGCGTCACGTTGGAGCGGTGACGTAACCGGTCGATGACGTGCTGAACGCGATCGGAAACAGGCGTCTCTTTGCTGAGCTTGTAGGCGATCAGATCCATGGCCTTCTTGAGACCGAACTTCTCCGCCAGCCGGGGTAAATACGGCCTGTTGTAGGTCATCATCACCGCCGGCGGGGAATCGAAACCTTCTATCAGGAAGCCGCACTCGTGATTGGTGGAGAAGTTCATGGGGCCGCGCATCCTCTCCATGCCATCCCGCTTGAGTTCGATCATAGCTACCCGCAGCAGTTGCCGGGCAACCTCGAAGTCATCGTCACAGTCGAAAAAGCCGAAGAAGCCGGTCTGCTCGCTGTGGATTTCGTTATGAGTGTAGTCGACGCAGGTGGCGATGCGGCCGCTGATGTTCCCGTTACGCACTGCCAGAAAGAGCTTAACCCTGGCTGAGTGGTAGAACGGGTTCTTCTTGAAATCGAGAAACTCCCGCCGTTCAGATTTCAGAGGTGTTACGTAGCAGGGGTCTCCCCGGTACAGCTTGTCGGGGTAGGTGATAAAAGCGTCAAGCTGCGAGGACGACTCGACTTCTACAATTTCGATCTTCGACATAGGTGACTATGAAATGAGATCTCGTTCGCGACCCACTCTGGCCACCACGTCAATGACACGGTCCAGTTGTTCATCGGTATGAGTGGCGGTGTACGAGGTTCGGATCATTGCCCGTCCGGGCGGCACGGCCGGCGAGATCACGGGGTTGGTGAAGACCCCGTTGTCGAAAAGAGCCTTCCAGAAGGCAAAGGCGTCGAGGTCCTCGCCCACAACGATCGAGACTACCGGGGTCTCGGTCTTGCCGATATCAAATCCAAGATCCAGGAATGCCTTCTGCATGCGACGGGCGTTTTTCCAGAGGTTTTCGCGACGTTCCGGCTCGGTCTCGATAATGTCCAGTGCCGCCAGCACTGTCGCCGCATTGGCGGGAGGGATCGACGCTGAAAAAAGCAGCGCCCTGGCCGTATGCTTGACCCATTCGATAACCGCTTTCTCGGCCACGATGAAACCGCCCAGAGACGCGAACGATTTCGAGAATGTGCCCATGGTGATATCTACTTTGTCAATCAAACCGAAATGCTCGGCGGTGCCGGCGCCGGTCTCGCCCATCACCCCCACCGAGTGGGCATCGTCGACCATCACACGCACCCCGTGGCGCTCGGAGACCTCCACCAACCGGGGTAGATCGATGATGTCCCCTTCCATGGAGAACACGCCGTCAACGACGACCATCATCCCACCGCGCAACTGGTTCTTGCGAATATTGGTCACCACCCGCTCGTAGTCGTCCATGTCGTTGTGGGCGAACTTGTAGGTCTTACCGTACGACAACCGGGCGCCGTCCACTATGCAGGCATGGTCCTGGCGATCAATGATCACGGCGTCATTCTTGCCCACCAGGGTCGAGATTGTCCCTAAGTTGGTCTGGAAGCCGGTGGAGAATACCAGTGCCGCATCCCTTTTCATAAACCGTGCGAGGCGGTCCTCAAGCTCTATGTGCAGATCGAGGGTGCCGTTGAGGAGACGGGAGCCGGTGCAGCCGGAGCCGTATTTCCTGGCGGCGGCGGCGGCGGCCTCCTTCATCTTGGGGTGGTTGACCAGGCCCAGGTAGTTGTTGGAGCCGACCATGATACATCTTTTGCCGTCAACAATGACTTCGTTGCCGGGAGCCGACTGCAGAGCGTGAAAATACGGGTATATGCCCAAGTCCCTTATTTTCTGCGGGTCAGCGTAGTTGTAGCACTTCTCAAACACGTCAGGGTAAGCGACCCCGGTTTTTCTCTTTACCTCCAAGCAGGCTCCTTTCTCAGCTTCTCCAGCGATTTGGGATTAAACGACTTCTGCCCGCGCTTGTCAAGGGAATAGCTGACACGGCCAAAGGCCGCTTCCCTGTCAGGAAGGTGTTGCTTGTTCCCGGTGTGGCGGTGTGTGGCTGCTCCGGCTATCGGGTTGCGGCTGGAAAGCCCGACCGGGAGACGCCGTCGAGCAGCAGTTGCTCAACGTTGTCGTCCTCGACATGAGCTATGTCAGTGCCTCATCCCGGCTCGACGAATCAATCAGAACCCGTAGATCTCCGAGAACTTGGCGTACATATAATCCATCAGCGGCTTATGCGAGAGCGGTTTGCCGGTCACTTTCTCGCACAGCTTGCCGGCCCGGTAACGGCTGCCATGTTTGTGGATATTCTTTCGCAGCCACTCGCGCAGGTTGCCGAAAATCCCCTGCTCGAACTGGTCCATCAGATCGGGCATGTCCTCAAGGGCCTTCGCGAAAAACTGCGCCGAATGCAGATTGCCCAACGAATAGGTCGGGAAATAGCCCATCAGCCCGGCTGACCAGTGGACGTCCTGGAGGCAACCATTGGCGACGTTGTCCACCTCGATACCGAAATAGTCCTTGAACCGCTTGTCCCATTCCCCAGGGACATCGGCCGGTTTGAGGTCTCCTTTGACCATGGCCCGTTCTAACTCGTAGCGCAGCAGGATGTGCAGGTTGTAGGTGGCCTCATCGGCTTCCACCCTGATATAGGACGGCGCCACGTTGTTGATGGCGGCGTAGAAGTCGTCCAGTTTGACGCCGCCAAGGCTATCTCTGAAAAGCCGCTGCGCCTGGGGAAAGAAATGGCGCCAGAACGGTTTCGACCGACCGACCTGGTTCTCCCACATACGCGACTGCGACTCGTGAATACCGAGCGATGCCGACTCGCCCATCGGAGTACCGAAATACGTCTCTTTCTCCAGACCCATTTCATAGAGGCCGTGCCCCGCCTCGTGCATGGTGCCAAAAAGAGCATCGTTGAGCCGTTTCGGATTGTAGCGGGTAGTGATTCGCGTGTCGCCGGGGCCGATGCCGGTGCAGAATGGATGAGTGGTGACATCCAGCCGCCCGGAATCAAAGTTGTAGCCCATCGCCTGCGCCACGGATTCACCGAAAATTCTCTGACGACCGACGTCGTATTCGCGCTCGACTATCGACACGTCCGGTCTTTTCGGTGCCTCCCTGATCTTGTTGAGCAACTCCACCAACTCGACGCGCAGGATCTCAAATGTGGCCGACACCTGTTCGACTGTCATCCCTTTTTCGTAATTGTCCAGAAGGGCGTTGTACGGTTCACCTTCGTAGCCGTAGGCTTCGGCTTTCCTGACAGTCAGGGCGAGCACCTTTTCCAGCCAGGGCAGGAAATGTTTGAAATCCTTGTTCTTGCGCGCGATCACCCATTCCCCCTGGGCCAGGGTCGTGGTTTTGGCAAGTTCCTCCACTAACTCGCGCGGCAGCTTGGTGTAGCGGTCGTAATCGTGCCGGGTCTCGCGGATGTTGGCCGCCTCGGGGGAGTCTTCGTCCCCGACAAGGTCGGATTGCTCCAGAATCGACAGGAGTTCTCCAATTCGAGGGTCGGTGAATTTCTCATGCATGAGTCCGGAAATCATAGCCAACTGATCGGCCCGCAGGGCGCCGCCGCCGCGTGGCATGTAGGTCCGCTCGTCCCAACCGAGAACGGAACCGCACGAACTGAGCAGGGCGACTTCGCGTAACCGACTCACCAGTTCATCATAGGCTTTTTTTTGGGTCATCTTCTGTCTCCTCAGATATGCCGGCAATTTGTTTCCACAATCAGAAAGTGAAGATAGGCAGAAGCACCGCCTATGGCAACCCGGACGTGGCCTGTTTTTGCCTGCCTGTGCTGTTGTCGGTCTTCTCCCGGCCTCTGACGATCCGGGCCGCTATCCGAGCTGAAAAATCGTTGGCGGCACTGACCCGACGGTGTATATTGCCGCCCTGGCACATTAACTGGAGGCGCGGTTGGCGCATTCGCACATTCAACAGGCGGACGAATTACTCGACAAGCAATTCGACGTGCTTGATCACGGTTTCGTGCGCCTGGTTGACTACATGGGTTCCGACGCCGCCATTGTGCAGGCCGCCCGCGTCAGCTACGGCGAAGGGACAAAGAAGGTCTCGGAAGACAGGGCGCTGATTCGCTACCTCATGCGCAATCGGCACACCAGCCCGTTTGAGATGGTGGAGTTCAAGTTCCATGTCAGATTGCCGATCTTTGTCGCCCGCCAGTGGATTCGCCACCGCACCGCCAACGTTAACGAGTACTCCGGCCGCTATTCCGTGATGAAGGGGGAGTTCTACATTCCCGACGATCAGGATATCCGCCGTCAATCCGACGTCAACAAGCAAGGTCGATCCGATAAGGAAGTGCCGGAGGCGACAAGACGCCGGCTGGTAGACTACCTGAGTCGCTCGCAGAAGGAAGCCTACGATCGCTACAACGAGTTTATTGAGGCCGGCCTGGCGCGTGAGCTGGCCCGCATCAGCCTGCCCCTGTCGCTGTACACCGAGTGGTACTGGAAGATCGATCTGCATAACCTGCTGCATTTCCTGAGACTCCGCCTGGACAGCCACGCCCAACTGGAGATTCGGCGGTATGCCGAAGTGATGGCCGACATCGTCCGCACCGTCTGCCCCATAGCTTACGAGGCGTTTGAGGATTACAGCCTGAAGGCGCTGGGCTTCTCCGGCCCGGAACTGGCAGCCTTGAAAGACGCGCTTGTGGATTTGAAAATCGACAAGGAATCGCTTGTCTCGCGCGGTCTCTCCTCTCGCGAAGCGGGAGAACTGCTGGACAAGCTGGAAAAAATCAGGCGGTCATAAGAACCGCGGGCAATCTGCGCATAAAAGAACCCGGCTTCTTGCATAAGAGGCCGGGTTGTGTTTGTGTATAAGTCAGCACTGATTATTCGCTACCTAAGGGCATCTGCACACCCACGGCAATCTGTAGCATCTTCGCTGCCGGATCAGACATGACGTAGTGAATGCGTGGCATGACATAGACACCGACCGTCTCGGATACCATCTTGCGGTACAGCACCCCGCCATTGAGGCCAATCTCACCGCCATCGCCGTCGCCTAAGCCACCATAGAGGCCAAGACCAAAGGTCACAAACAGGGCGTTCTCGTCATCAGTGTAGTTCAAAGCATACAACCCTGTAGCGAGAATGTTCATCTTTGTCTCAGACGCTGACTCATCGGTGGCCGGTATCGGCACTCCCATGATCGTGGTTGCATCTGTCTTCACCTCAGACTTGTAACTCTGGAATCCAAGCTCACCGCCAATCAGTAGTTTCTCCGTAACACCGTAGTGGAAGGTACCGCCAAAGCTGATCCCGGCGTCGAACTTGGTTTCTACCTTCACACCCATCAGTTCGAAATCCTCAGTACCGAATGGATCACCCAGACCCAACGTGTAGCCGGCATAGCCGCCCGCCAGCATCTTGCCGGTGAGGTCCTGACCGGTTACCGTCATCGTTATCGCCAAACACAGCGCCATAGTTAAAACAAATACTCGTTTCATTTTCCCTGTCTCCTATCAGATTCAATGATATGCAGTTATTTGTACATTATGCTCCATTGCGGATTCTACTCGGTATCCTTATGCTTACGCCTCCTTCCTTGGCCGTGTAACCGCATGTTCTCCCATCTATCATATGTACAAGCCTGAGTTGTCAAAGAGCATTCTGACAGGAGCAGAGCTTCGTATCCGGCTATGCGTCGCACCTGTCAGAATGGAATACTCATTCCAATTCTGAACCAAAGACACAGCCAAGGCAAGCGGTTGTCAAGTTTTTTTGGATGGTCATATTGAGCAACTGATCATGCCTCCTGAGACTTCTGTTAACAACCTGTCGCTTATATGGCTTGGTCGTACCTTATGAATGTCGAGCACTGTGTGCCTCGTACCTCCTTCCCCTGATCAAGTACTCAATCCGGTATTCAAACTATTCCGCTCCGATTGGTTTGTCAAACAACAAAAAAGGCGTGCTGCCGGGCAGTTTACCTGACAGCACGTCTATCATGTATACAGAAGCTTGTTAAGGCAAAGTAGCTGTGCTCTTTCCTGAGACGTCAGTTACTAAGTCGTTCTGAGGTTATCTCACTTGCTGCTCTCAACAGCAGGCTCGGGGATCAACGGTGTGATACCGATCTTTTTGATTGCACCTGTATTATCCTTGTCCAGGGAACTGTGATAGAGAACCCTCTCCAGCACCTTGTCTGCATCTTCACCCTCCAGCTGAAGGTCCGCGATCAGCTTGGTGGTTTTGATGGGCGTACCCTCAACTTTGAATCCCGTCTTGGCGGTCACAACGAACCAGTAACCCTGTGAATAGATCACGCCGTCAATCAGCGCGTCATAATCCGGGCCGGCGCTCTCGATAGCCCTGTCTACAGCTTCTTTCAGGTTGGGTGTGCCGAGCGGTATGGACAGAAGCCACCAGACGTAGTCGGTTCCGACAACGCGGTCGCCTTTGCCGTCATCAGCCAGCTTCATAGTGACATTCTTGCTGCTGACGATAGTGAAGTCCAGCACCCGCCTGGTACACCCCGACAGGTTCACAATCGCCACGATCAGGATAAAAACCACTGCAACTTTCAGAATGGCTCTCATAGATCATTACCTCCTTGTATCAGTTGTGTTGATAGCTATCCGGTACAATGCTACAGTCATCCTCCACGGCCGGGGGCGGTTTTGGTCTTGCGGGATCATTCACGAACCACCCTGCGTCAATCGGCCTGTTGCACGCGAGACGACAATAATCGTGCGTTGTCTGCGCTCTCACAGTCAGATCAACTCTGACCTGCATGGCTCGCGCAGTCCATGCGTGCAATACCAACCAGGTTTCCTTGGCATTCAATCTAAGTTGTTGAAGTAAGTGAAACAAGTTTGTTTTTTGACAAACCGGTGCGGTCTTCCAGCACCAGAGGAGGGCCGGGCCGCCTCAAGCGCTTTCGGCAAGCTTCACGAACTCATCAACGTCGGCCACAGCGCGTGTGACAGCATCGACCCAGAAATCTTCCCTGGTCAGGTCGACACCAAGATGCTTTTTGGCCACATCCTCGGTGGTCATGCTGCCGGTGTCCGCCAGCAGCGCCCGATACTTGTCGGCAAAGGAAGAACCTTCTTTCCGGGCGCGGTCATACACGCCGCCCGCAAACAGG
>JAGLXI010000183.1 GCA_023132995.1 Candidatus Zixiibacteriota bacterium
TTACACAATAATCCTTGCACTACCAACGCGGCAACACGCGTCCGATTCGGGAATCCGCTTGACACGAGTGACGCCTGTCCGTATATTAATTTTATAAGGGTCCAGTCAACACGTTTCAGATTTGTAACATTGATGTTTATTGATAGATTGTGGTGTAGAACGGGTTTCATCCGCCGACCGGGAACGGTTGCGGGCCAGCCCCAAAGTACAAGCGATAACGGGAGATGAGAAAAGATGAATAGGCAAAAGCTTCATGTGGACATTCGACTGATGACCGTACTCATCCTGTTCGCTCTCTGTGTGAGCGCGACACCTGCTGTGGTGGCCGAGGACAATTCGTCTCAATTCGCCGGGCGCGCTGATTCGTGCGATTTGCAGATGCCTGGCGATGTTGACAACGACGGCCAGATCAACGTGGCCGATTTGGACTACCTGGTTGAGTATGTGGAGACAGGCGGTCCGGCTCCGCCGGTTCAGGCCAATGGTGACGTCAACGGCGATTGTTGCATCGACGAGGATGATATCTACTATCTCGTGGATTACTTCTTCCACGATGGTCCACCGCCGGTGGAGTGCACCTGCATAGAACCGCCACTGTGCTGCGAGGGACAGATGCCGGGTGACGCCGACGGCAGCGGGCAGATCGACGCCGCTGATATTGATTACCTTGTCGACTACCTCTACCACGGTGGTCCCCCGCCGGAGGTCAGGGGCAATGGTGATCCCAACGATGATTGCTGTATCGACCTGGACGATATTGACTTCCTGGAGGCTTACTTGTTTGAAAGTGGCCCGCAGCCGGTGGAGTGCGCCTGTGTCACTGCGCCGCTATGCTGTGTAGATCAGTGGCCGGGTGATGTAGACAACGACGGCCAGATCAACGTGGCCGACTTGGATTACCTGGTTGAGTATATGGAGACAGGCGGTCCGGCTCCGCCGGTTCAGGCCAATGGTGACGTCAACGGCGATTGTTGTATCGACGAGGACGACATCTACTATCTCTCGGACTACTTTTTCCAAGGTGGTCCTCCGCCGGTGGAGTGTACCTGCATAGAGCCGCCGCTATGCTGCGAAGGACAGATGCCGGGTGACGCCGACGGCAGCGGGCAGATCGACGCCGCCGATATCGACTATCTTGTCGACTACCTCTATCACGGTGGTCCACCGCCGGAGGTCAGGGGTAATGGTGATCCCAACGGTGATTGCTGTATCGACCTGGGTGATATTAGCTTCCTGGAGGCTTACCTGTATGGAAGTGGCCCGCCGCCGGTGGAGTGCGCCTGTGTCACTGCGCCGCTATGCTGTGTGGATCAGTGGCCGGGTGATGTAGACAACGATGGCCAGATCAACGTGGCCGATTTGGATTACCTGGTTGAGTATGTGGAGACAGGCGGTCCGGCTCCGCCGGTTCAGGCCAATGGTGATGTCAACGGCGATTGTTGCATTGACGAGGATGACATTTACTATCTCGTGGATTACTTCTTCCACGATGGTCCACCGCCGGTGGAGTGCACCTGCATAGAGCCGCCGCTGTATACGACCTGCTGCATACCGCCGATCAGAGGCGACGTAGACTACCTCGGCGGTGGTATCGATATCTCGGACCTGGTCTACCTCGTGAGCTACATGTTCTCGTCCGGTCCCGAGCCGCCTTGTATGGATGAAGCCGATCTGGACGCCAGCGGCGGAGTGATCGACATCGGCGACATGGTGTACCTGGTGGCATACATGTTCCAAGGGGGACCACCTCCAATGGATTGCCCGCAATAACGAGGCAGATCTTCGGATCAACGCCTGATAAACGCAAACGCGGCGACCCTGCTATTCGGCAGGGCTGCCGCGTTTCTCTTGCTTGCTTGAAGCCCGGACATCGTAGTGCAGGGCAGAGGCGCCACCTACCGGTCGTACACTACTCGGCCGCCGAGGATCGTCGTGACCACCTGGCCGGATAGCTTCCACCCGACAAACGGCGAGTTCTTCGAACGGGAACGGAAGCGGTCGGCCTTCACTGTCCACTTCTTGTCGGGATCAATGATAGTCACGTCGGCGGCGGCGCCCCGGGACAACGAACCGCCCTTGAGGTTCAGGATGCGGGCCGGGTTGATGGTCATTTTGCGGACAGCGTCGGCCCAACTCAGGTACCCCTTGTCGATAAGATAGGTCTTGACCAGGCCCAGGGTAGTCTCCAGGCCGATCATACCGGGCGGCGCCTGATCGAATTCGCAGTCCTTCTCTTCGATCGAGTGCGGCGCATGGTCGGATGCTATGCAATCGATAGTGCCGTCCACAAGCCCCTCGATCACCGCATCCCGGTCGCGCCGAGAACGCAGCGGAGGGTTGACCCGCAAACTGGTGTTGAACTCCCGGCCGATCTCTTCGTCGGTCAGGATGAGATGATGCGGGGTCACTTCGGCGGTCACATTCACGCCTTCACGCTTGGCCTGACGGATGGCCTCGACCGCTCCCCTGGTGGTCACATGCTGGATATGCAGTCGGCTTTCGGTCATGCGACAGAGGGCGATGTCCCGAGTGACGGCGATCTCCTCCGCCACCGGCGGGGCGCCTTTCATGCCCAGGCGTGCCGACTGGAACGACTCGTTCATCACCGCTCCCGCCGTCAGGTACTGATCCTCTGCGTGTTGCATCACGGGAATGTCAAACATGCGGGCATATTCCAGCGCCCGCCTCATTATCTCCGGATTCTGCAGGAAATGGCCGTCGTCGGTTATCGCCACCGCCCCCATCTTGACCAGGTCGCCGATCTCGGAGAGCTGCTCGCCGGCGAGGTTCTTGGTGATCGCCCCGACCACATAGACGCGGGCGTCAGCGTTCTGGGCGCGGTCCTGGACGAACTTGACCGTCTCCTGATTGTCGATACACGGTGTCGTATTGGGCATACAGCAAACGGCCGTAAATCCGCCTGCCGCCGCCGCGCGGCACCCAGACTCCACTGTCTCTTCAGCCTCGTGACCCGGCTCGCGCAGGTGCACATGGATATCTATCAGGCCGGGTACCACTAATTTGCCGGTAGCGTCGATCAACTGGCTCTTGTCGAGAGACTTCAGTGATCTGCGACCGGCGGCCGACTCCGGCTCGATCTTTGCCAAGGTGCCGTCCTTGATGAAAACCGTAGCGTCGCTGCCAAAACCTAAGGCAGGGTCTATGACGCGTCCGCCCCTTATGACCAGATCGTATTTCCTGCTTGCCATTATTGTGATTCTCCCTCTTCACGACCGGACAACAGGTACAGGACCGCCATCCGCACCGCCTGGCCGTTGGTGACCTGATCGAGAATGACCGAGCTATCGCCGTCGGCCACGTCGCTGGTGAGTTCGACGCCGCGGTTGATGGGGCCGGGGTGCATGATCGTGTAGTTCTTGTTGAGTCGTTTCAGCCGTTCCCGGTTGATTCCGAACAGGTTGGAAAACTCGCGGCGCGACGGAAAGAGCCCCGACTGCTGCCGTTCCCCTTGAATCCGCATGACATTGACCACGTCGGCTCCGTCGAGAGCCGCATCCAGGTTGGTGTAGACGTCACAGCCAAACTGCTCGACCTCGTAGGGCATCAGCGTCGCCGGGCCGCAGAGGGCCACCGAGGCGCCCATTGTTTTGAGTCCAAAGATGTTGGAGCGGATCACACGCGAGTGCTTGACGTCGCCAAGCAGCACTACCCGCAAACCGTCAAGTTTGCCGTACTTCTTTCTGATAGTGAACATGTCCAGCAGCGCCTGAGTAGGGTGCTCATGGGAACCGTCACCGGCGTTGATGACGTTGGTTTCCATGCACTGGGTGAGAAAGTACGGTGCCCCGGCGGAGTTGTGCCGCACCACGGTCATGTCGATTTTCATAGCCTCGATATTTTGCACGGTATCTCGCAGCGATTCGCCTTTGGCAACCGAGGATGCTGAAGTCGAGAAATTGACGGTGTCAGCGGAGAGCCGTTTCTCGGCCAGTTCAAACGATATCCGCGTCCGCGTGGAGGGTTCGTAGAACAGGTTGAGAACGGTGATCCCTCGAAGTGTGGGGACTTTCTTGATCCGGCGATCAAGGACCTCGCGAAACGTCTCGGCCGTATTCAGAATCAGCTCGATATCGCGATGCGGGGCGTCTTCCAATCCCAACAGGTGGCGTGAACTGAGTCGGTTCATTTCCCGCCCCCTTTCATTTTCCCGGCGGCAGGTTTCCTCTTTGGTGGTTTTTTCCTGCTCCGCCGGATAGTTACCCGGTCAAGGCCGTCTCTTTCCTCCACCTGGACTTTGATCCGGTCGCTTTTGGCCGTGGGGATATTGGCGCCGACATAGTCAGCTTTGATCGGTAGTTCCCGATGACCGCGATCAACCAGCACCACCAGTTGTATCGTGCGCGGTCGACCGAAGTCGATTATCTGGTCGAGCGCCGCCCGCACCGTGCGTCCCGTGAACAGGACGTCGTCGATGATGATCACATTGCGGTCGACCACGTCAAACAGAATATCGGTGCGCTGGACAATCGGCTGGTCGAGCTTGGAGTGGACATCGTCGCGATAGAGGCTGATGTCCATCAGCCCCACGGGAACGTCAACTCCTTCCAGCTCCCTGATAGTGGTGGCAATGCGGCGGGCCAGGTCGGCACCGCGTCTTAAGACACCGATAATAACCAGCGACTCCGCCCCGGAGTTGTGCTCCAGGATCTCGTGGGCGACTCGAGTCAACGCCCGGCTGATCTTCTTCGCGTCAAGGATGACATCATTCGTCTCAGGCAAACCGTCCTCCGCGTGTGCGTTAATCATGTTCCATGAATACGGCCTCGTCCCTCATGGAGACGATCACCGGTGTCTGCAAAGTTCGACGGCGTTCCGGTAACGGCAGGAGGTGCTGAATGAAAGGGATTACAATTATAAAATCTGACCCGGTATGCACTGTCAAACCTTTAGTGATCTCACGGGATCACCTTAAAAGGGTGCTGGATAACGGCGTCAAACGCGCCCGGAGGGACGACCTCACGCGCAGGCTTACGTCCTACCGTTATCCTCCAGCTTCTTGAAAATAGATAATACAACGTTCAGAAGTACTGTCAAGTGAGAGCAGCAGAAAAACGCGGCTATTTTTGCTCGGTTGTGTCTTCCGGCGACACCGGAGAGACCACCGCGGCACACCGTGCGTCGGCAAAGAACTCCCGGCAGGACATCTGAATGGAACTGCCGTCACCGTCAAGGTATAGAACCCGGTCGGCGAGAGTGTGGATTATACCCCCGTCATGGCTGATGATAATCAGGCCTACCCGCATATTCGCAAGAGCGCGGCCCAGCCGGATAAACCGGCCCACGCCTTCCTGGTCCAGGCCGCAGGTCGGTTCGTCAAAGACAACCAGCCGGGGCTGCATGGACAACACGGCGGCAAACGCCAGACGCCGCTTTTCTCCACCCGAAAGGGTGAACGGGTCGCGGCCGGAGAACTTCTCAGCATCCAGCCCGGCCAACGCAAAGAAGGCGGCAACGGTCTTCGGATCGTGCGGGCACCCCAGGTTCCGGGGTCCGAAGGCGATCTCCTCGGCGCACGTAGGGAGAAAGAACTGCCGTTCCGGCAATTGGAACAGCCCTGAGACGCGGCCGGGAATATCCTCGGGGGGGACAGATCGACCTGAACAGTCCTCGTACACAACAGCGCCTGAAGAGGGCCGAAGGAGACCGCACGCAAGAAGACCTAAGGTGCTCTTGCCGGAACCGGAGGGCCCCACCAGGCCAAGGATATTGCCGGCCTTGAGGGTGAAGCTTATGTTCTCCAGAACTGCGTTGCCGTTGCGATGGTTGAAAGCCACGTTCCGGAACGAAACGCTGTCGACCTCAACCCCCTTGCCCGGCGGTTTGCTGCGCATTTCCAGACCGGCAAAGCCCGGTTGCTCTCCAGTGGAAAGGCGGTAGGCAAGACCCTTTCTGATGCAGAAGTCGTGGTCGGCGAATATACGCGAAGGCTGGTCATCAGCCACCACTACACCCCGGTCGAGCACTACCAGGCGCGGATACATCCGGGCCACCACCGGATACTGGGTGATTCGGATTTCCACAAGGCGGGGGTTGGCGACTTTGATTCTGGCCATCTCCTCTCTCAGGGTGGCCTTGCCGTTTTCATCCAGGAACGAGTCCGGCTCATCCAGAACCAGGATGGGCGGGTTAAGTACCATTACCGAGGCCAGGGCCACCCGTTGCTTCTCCCCGCCGGAAAGCTCTGCGGTCAGCCGCTGTCGCAAGTGATCGATCCGGAACCGCTGTAGTGTCTCATTTACAAGGCGCTTCATCTCCACAAGGGGTATGCCGAGGTTCTCAAGCCCGAACGCAACTTCCTTTTCAACGGTCACGGCCACCATCTGGTTGTCCGGGTTCTGAAACAGCATGCCGACCGGCTGGGGATGTTCCGCGCTACCATTGATGACAACACGGCCGCGAGCGGGAGTCAGCAGTCCGGCCACGATCCTGGCAAACGTGGACTTCCCGGAGCCGTTGGCTCCCATCATGCAAATCGACTCTCCCTCTTCAATTGTCAGAGTGAGGGCAGACAGAACGGGATCGTCCCGGTCGCGGTAGCGGTATGTTACATTTTCGAATTTTATCATAAACTCAAGACCGATGCCACAGGCGGTGGCACCGGTCGCGAACCACGGGGGCTACCGGCCGGAGCACCGGCTGTCCTAATCACGATAGCAGACATCGAGACCGCGAGCTGCGCCGACCTCATCCAGGCGGCCTACCGGGGTCTCGTGCGGTGCGGAAGTGACCTTTTCCGAATCTTCCCGGGCCTCGCGCGCAATCTGCTTCATGACGGCCGCAAAATGATCCAGCGTTTCCTTGCTTTCCGTCTCGGTCGGCTCGATCATCAGCGCCTCCGGCACAATGAGCGGGAAGTAATTGGTGGGGGGGTGGATTCCGAAGTCGAGCAACCGTTTAGAGATATCCAACGTCTTGACGCCCAGCTTTTTCTGCCGGCTGCCCGAGATGACGAATTCATGCATGCAGTGTCCCTCGTACGGCAGATCGTAGTCCTTGCGAATCAGTTCCTTGAGGTAGTTGGCGTTGAGCACGGCTGTTTCACTGGCCCGCCTGAGGCCGCGGCCGCCAAGAGTCCGAATGTAAGCATAGGCCCGGACCATGTTGCTGAAGTTGCCGTAGAAAGAGTGCATCCGCCCTATGGAGTCCGGTCGCCGGTAGTTGAAGAACAACTCGCCGTGACTGTCCTCTTCTAATACCGGCGTGGGCAGAAACCGATCCAACTCGGCCCTAACACCAAGCGCGCCGCCGCCCGGACCGCCCCCACCGTGCGGGGTGGAGAACGTCTTGTGCAAGTTGAAGTGCATAATGTCGAAACCGACGTCGCCGGGCCGGAATATGCCCATGTTGGCGTTGAGATTGGCGCCGTCGAGATACATGAGTCCGCCGCGGGAGTGAACGATTCTGGCAATCTCGGCCACGTGGGTCTCAAAGATGCCCAGGGTGTTGGGGTTGGTCAGCATCATCCCGGCCACCTGGTCGTCCATCACGGCTTCGACCGCCTCGGGTGCGACGACACCTTGTTCGTTGGACTTGATCTGGAGGGGCGTGAATCCGACCGACCTCACCGACGCCGGGTTGGTGCCGTGCGCGGAGTCAGGGATAATGATCCTGGTGCACGCTGCCCCCTTGGCTTTGTGGTAGGTGCGCATGATCATAAGCCCGGCAAGCTCACCTTGGGCACCAGCCACCGGCTGAAGCGAGACCGACGGGAGACCGGATATCTCCGACAGATAGCCAGAGAGCGTATACATCAGGCGCAGGGCGCCCTGCGCCGTGGTGTCGGGCGCCAACGGGTGATGCCCGGTGAAAGAGGGATGTGACGCCGCCGCTTCATTGAGCCGAGGATTATATTTCATTGTGCACGATCCCAGCGGATAGAACCCCTTATCAATATGGTGGTTCTTGACCGACAGCCCGATGAAGTGGCGCATCGCTTCCCCCTCGGTGACTTCGGGCAAATTCGCGGCCGCGTCCCGACGCAAATTCTCAGGGATACCGGACAGTATCTCAGTCTCGGTTCCGCCGGTTTCGGGAAGAGTATATCCCCGCCGGCCGACCACCGACTTCTCGTAGATTAGGGTTCCTTCGTCCATTGTGCTCGATTCCTGCTCCGTTTCCTGTCGATTGGCGATGCCACTCGACGTCACTCAGCCACCTCTTCCTCCGGTTTCGCCGTGAGTTTCTCAATCTGCTTTTGGCAATACTCGGCGTTTTCAGTTCCCGGATTGGCTTTGGCATAGGCCTCAAAACGCTTCAGGGCCTCCGTTGTGTCACCTTGGTTCCGATACACGATGGCGATCCAGACTTGGGCGTCATCACCCGTCTTGGTGCCGCTAAAATCCTTCGAGACAGCCTCGTATGCCTTGATGGCATCGTCCCAGTTCTTACTGCGTCGCATCATGTCCGCCAGCGCCAGCCGGCTCTCACCGGAGAGGGAGTCGCGCGGGTCGCCCTCGTCGACCACCCGGGTAAACCACACGCCGGCTTCCTCGGGGGCGCCGCGGTACTTGTATTTGTCAGCAATGTTCAGGTACAGGGCTCGATCGGACTCGGTCTTGACCCGCGTGAGCAAATCGTCCAGGGTCCCTATGCCCTTGGCGTAGTCACGGAAAGTCTGAATATACTCCTCCGGTGGTACGTAACCCACCAGCCGGTCAATTTCCTCCCCGTTCTCGTCAAGCATCACCGTCGTGGGATACCCGCTGATGTGGTGTTCCCTGGCGAGGGCGCTGTCCGCCTCGGCATCTATCTTCACCAGGATCATTTCGCCGGACAGGAATTCGATAACCGCCGAGTCAACCAACACAACCGTGTCAATGGTGGCACACCACGTGCACCAGTC
Source organism: Candidatus Zixiibacteriota bacterium (assembly GCA_023132995.1). Taxonomy (GTDB): domain Bacteria; phylum Zixibacteria; class MSB-5A5; order GN15; family FEB-12; genus JAJRTA01. Next base: position 8,864 of record JAGLXI010000183.1, read on the forward strand.
GGTAGAGAACTCAACGAGTATCGGTTTGCCGGGAACGCCTGCCGCTTGCTTCGCCTCCGCCAGGCTGGTGTGATACGGCGCCGACTCCAACGGCTCTTGGATCTCCTTTTGGGCGCAGGCCATAACCAGAAGCATCACGGCCACAACCACCAGCACTGATTTTGTTTGTCTCATGTACATTCCCTGTTGTTTGATATTCTCAGATCACGGTGCTTCCTTGTCAACGAAATCATCACCCAGGATACTCCCCAGGAGCAGGGTCGCCTCCTCCTGATACTCCCGGGGAACCATAATCAGGCTTCCTTCGTTCTCGGGGCGCTTTGCGCGGTTACCCGTCGACGGAACCCGGTCGACATCGCCGAACCTGGATGGCGTGACCATTGACGGTATGTTGCTGGAATCGAGCGAACTCTTGGCCGTCATGACTTCCACCTGATCGGCGACACCACCCACGACAACCCAACTGCTGTCGGGAGTCACAGCCGCCGTTCTCTTCGGTGTCAGTTCATCCACAAGCGCTTCGTGGCACTCAGGGCAGAAAAGGTCGGTTTGCGGATATTCGTACTTGCATCGGGGACAATATGGCATTCAATCGGTCTTTCTCTTCCATTTGTCGCCGAGTGTCATATCCAGCAACTCGGCGGCCTCGGAACGATGAGCAGCCGGGACCGATATCTCAAAACTACACGACAGTTTGGGGTCAAAGACGGGATTCAAAGGCAACCCGATGTCGCCGAAAAAACCGGACCCGGACACTACTACGACCGGAATCCCCACCGACTCCAAGACTCCGCGAGCAAGATCGGCAAAGGCTTTCCCGTCCACGCAGCCGAGCACCACCCAATCCGCCGGACTGCTTTCGGATATTTCCCATCCACAGACCTGGCAGCGTGTGCTTCCGTTTTCTAACTCACAATCACATTCAGGGCAGCGCATGGTTTTGGGACAGCTCCTTGAGGCCATCGACCAGCCGGGCAACGTCCTCAGCGGTCCGCTTCTCGGTGGCGGCCATGATAAGACAATCATCCATGCCGTCGTACCAGCGGCCGGCGTCGATTCCCGGTAGAACTCCACGTTCTACCATCGACAGCACGATTTCCTCCGCCGGCAGAGGTGTTCTCACCGCAAACTCACGCACATACTCGCCTGGGAAATAGGGCTCAAAACCATCCAGCTCGAAAACTTGCCGGGCCGTCTGCCGGGCGCGCTCCGCAGACAGCAGGGCCGCTCTCCTGAGACCGGTCTTCCCCATGAGCGTCATGTACACCGCCGCGGCCGTGGCGCAGAGCGCATGGTTAGTGCAAATGTTTGATGTGGCTTTCTCGCGACGAATATGCTGCTCCCTGGTTTGCAGCGTCAGCACGAATCCCGTCCGTCCGTCATTATCGGTCGTGCGGGCGACAATCCGGCCCGGCATACTGCGAACCAATTCTTTCCTGGCGGCGAAAAAGCCCAGGAGCGGCCCGCCGAATGCCATAGGGATACCCAGCGACTGACCTTCGCCCACGACAATGTCCGCGCCGAGTTCCGCCGGTGTTTTAAGAATGGCCTGGGCGATAGGGTCAATAGCCACGATCATCTTGCCGCTGACCTTGTGGATCAGTTCCGCAACCGGTTCCAATTCCTCAAGCAGCCCGAAGAAGTTCGGCTGGCCGAGTATCACGCAGGCGGCAGTGTCATCAACGGAACGGGCGATCCGATCTGGGTCGCTGAGCCCGTCTGTAGCGGGAACCGACACCAGTTTCACGTCGAGACCACTCAGATAGGTTTTGATTACTTCTCGGTAGAGCGGGCTGATAGCCTCGGATACGACCACCCGGTTGCGGCGGGTCACGCGGCAAGCAAGAACTGCCGCCTCGGCTGCCGCCGAAGCGCCGTCATACATTGAGGCGTTTGCCACGTCCATCCCCGTCAGCCGACAGATGTGGGTCTGAAACTCGTATATCACCTGCAACGTGCCCTGGGCCACTTCCGGCTGGTAGGGTGTATAGGCGGTCAGGAATTCCGGGCGGCTGATTATTGTCCCAACGGCGGCGGGGATGAAATGGTCATACACGCCTCCGCCGGCGAAACAGACCAACTCGCTGGTATTCTTCGCGGCCAGAGAGTCTATCTCCCGAAGCAGTTCCATCTCTGAAAGAGCCTCGATATCAAGTTCGCGATCCAGCCGCAGGTCCTCCGGGATGCCGGACAGCAACCGCTCGATATCCCGTATGCCTGTTATTTTAAGCATTTTCCGACGATCATCGTCGGTAATGGGCATGTATACCATATTCTGATCCGCTCAGCAACGCCTGGTGGTTGAGCGCTTGCAGATAAACATCATGAGCCTATCAGGTCCCCGTAATCCGCGGCGTTGAGAAGCTGGTTAACCTCAGACGGGTCGGACATCTCGATCTTTATTATCCAGCCTTCACCGTATGGGTCGCGATTGACGATCATAGGATCATCCTCAAGGGCGGCGTTGATCTCGACGACTTTTCCGCTCAGCGGCGAGTATATTTCCGAGACCGCCTTGACCGCCTCGATAGTGCCGAACTCCTTCATTTTCTCGACCGTATCGCCTGCGGAGGGAAGCTCTACGAAAACGATATCCCCCAACTCTCCCTGAGCGTAGTCGGTTATTCCGATCCGGGCCACCTGTCCTTCAATCTTTACCCATTCGTGCTCTTCCGTGTATCTTAGATCCGATGGTATGTTCACCTCAACCTCCACTTCTATGCTTCCTCTGAGCCGGCGTTGCTGGCGTGCTCCATCTGCGCTATGGCTTCCGGGCCACCTACGGGCTCTTCTGGCTTCTTTGCATCGACAGGCTCCTGCCCTCGCTTGAGAACCACGCGGCCCGGCGTCGACTCAGGTTCGGCCCGATCCTTCTCCAGGGCCGACTCAACAAAGGTGAGATCGTAATTGCCGGCCACGAAATCGGGATGTTTGACAACTTTTCGATGGAAGGGAATCGTCGTGGGAACGCCCTCGACAATGAATTCATCGAGTGCACGCTCCATCCTGATGAGAGCTTCCCGGCGAGTGCGAGCCTTGACGATCAGCTTGGCGATCATCGAATCGTAATAGGGTGGAATGGTGTAACCGGTATAGACGGCCTGGTCCACTCTCACCCCGAGTCCGCCCGGTATGTGCAGACCGGTAATCCGTCCCGGTGTGGGGCGGAAGTCCTTGTCGACGTCCTCGGCGTTGATTCTAAACTCGATGGCGGCCCATTTCGGCACCATGTCCTCTTGCCGAAATGACAATTTCTCACCTAGCGCAACAAGCAACTGTTCCTTGAGCAGATCGACCTCGTATGCTTCCTCGGTAACTGGATGCTCGACCTGAATACGCGTGTTCATTTCCATGAAGTAGAAGTTGCGATCACTGTCAACCAGGAACTCGATTGTACCCACTCCGCGGTAGTCGACCATCCTGGCCCCTTCGACTGCCGCCCGTCCCATTTCCTGGCGCAGTTCCGGGGTCATCAGCGGCGAGGGGGTTTCCTCCACCAACTTCTGGTGGCGACGCTGAACAGAGCAGTCCCGCTCTCCGATGTGGACGAAGTTGCCGTGCGTATCGCCGACAATCTGAAACTCCACGTGATGAGGGTTGAGAATCAGCTTCTCCAGGTACAGGTCGGGATTGCCGAAGGAGTTGGCGGCTTCGGTCGAGGCGATATGGAACCCGCGCTCGAGTTCCGCCTCGTCGCGGCACATGCGCATCCCCTTGCCGCCACCGCCAGCCACGGCCTTGAGCATCACCGGGTAGCCGATCTCGTCCGCCACTTCCAGCGTCTCGGCAAAAGAGCCGATTACGCCCTCGGAACCCGATACAACGGGGACCCCGGCTTTCTTCATCAATTCCTTGGCCATGACCTTGTCGCCCATCTGACGAATCTGCTCCGGCTTGGGGCCGATAAATGTCAGCCCGCAGGACTCGCAGATTTCGGCGAAATCGGCATTCTCTGCCAGGAATCCGTAGCCGGGATGTATGGCTCCGGCGTTGGTCACCTCCGCGGCTGCGATTATCCGCTTGGAATCGAGATACGACTCGGCAGGAGGGGCAGGACCGATACAGACATCTTCATCGGCGAAGCGCACATGGAGGGCATCGCGGTCGGCCTCGGAATAGACCGCCACCGTTGTCAGGCCAAGCTCGCGGCAGGCGCGGATGATCCGAAGTGCAATCTCGCCCCGGTTGGCAATCAGTACTTTCTTGAACAAATATGTCCTCTTCCTGCGCTCCGGGCGCAATTGGTCCAGTGACTTCCGATACCAGCAAACAGGGCGTTAATATAAACCATATCGCTTTTTAGAACAACCCCAAAAGAGGCAGCCGCCGATGGCGGAGCTTCTTATCCTTGAGCCCTCTAAATCGGTATCCGATAACCGATTAGTCCAATCAGCACATGCACGCCTGAAGTAAGCCGGTTCCTCACGTAGACCACATTCTTGATGACAGCAGTCCGTCGCATGTACAAAGTCCTGCTGTTCCTGGATGGCGGGGAGTCGCCCGGCGGTCTTATGGCTTCTCGCCCTCTGCCACCGCACAGATCAGTACTTGGTGAAATCCTGACCCATCCCCTCACCGGCTGAGCTGTCCACGCCTTTCGCTTCATCATCCCAACGATCCGCGGAACCGGTGATCCCCTTGACACGCAAGTCGAAATCATCGGGATTGGTGGCGTTGGCCATCGCCTCTTCGAATGAGATAAGTCCCTGCTTGTGCAGCTTCATTATCGACTGGTCGAAAGTCTGCATCCCGTACTGGACTGCTCCCTGCTCCAAGAGATCGGGTATCTCCACCGTTTTCTCAGGGTCCAGGATACACTCGCGTATGGCGCCGGAGTTGATCATGATCTCAAGCGCAGGCACGCGACCGGGCATGTCCGAACGAACAAGCAGCCGCTGGCAGACAATTGCCTTGAGCGTACCACCCAGGAGCAACCGGATCTGCTGCTGCTGGTGAGGCGGGAAGAAAGATATGATTCTCGTAATCGTTTCCACCACATTCAGGGTATGCAGTGTGGTCAACACCAGGTGCCCGGTATCGGCGGCGGTCAGGGCGATTGACATTGTTTCCAGATCACGCACCTCTCCGATGAGAATGACATCGGGATCCTGACGAAAGGCGTGCCTGAGGGCCGAGGCGAAACTCTCGGTGTCGCCGCCTACTTCGCGCTGGGAAATAAGGGACTTCTTGTCACGGTATATGTACTCAATCGGGTCCTCAACCGTCAGTATGTTGACCCCGCGGCTGGCGTTCATCGCTTCTATCATTGATGCCAGCGTGGTCGACTTACCTGACCCAGTAGTTCCGGTTATGACAACAAGGCCCCGATGCGTCTCAGCCAGGCTCTTTACAGCGTCGGGGAGATTCAACTCCTCGAATGAAGGTACGATTGTGTTCACGGCGCGGATTGCGACCCCGCTGGTACCTCGCTGTCGATACAGATTCACCCGGAAACGTCCCAACTTGGCGACCGAGAGAGCCAGGTCCATCTCGTGTTTGCGCTGGAAGCGTTCCTGCTGCTTCTCGTTGAGAATCTGTGAGACGATCTGATCCATCAGATCAATCGTGACAGGATCAGTGGTTATCTCTTCGAGGATACCGTTGACTCGCAAGTGAGGGCGATTGCCCACTCGGATATGAAGGTCGGACGCCCTGCGGTTCTGCATCTCGACCAGCATCTGCTTTAGATTCATGGAAATCCCTTTCCCCGGTCTGTCGGCGGGTTACTGTGGGTCAATCAGGAACAGCACCTGCCCAAACTCCACCGGTTGAGCGTTCTCCGCAAGGATCTTCACCACGCGGCCACTGACCTCGGACTCGATTTCGTTCATGAGCTTCATCGCTTCCACAATACAGACCACCTGCCCCACTGTGATCTTCTCGTTTGGCGACACGTATGGCGAGGCTTCCGGCGAAGGGGCGGTGTAGAACGTGCCTACCATTGGGGATTTTATTTCAACGTAGCGGTTCGTATCTTCCGCAGGCACCGACTCGGCCGGAGCCGGCGTGGGCGCAGATGGCCCCGGCGTGACGGCTGCCGAAGGTGTTGCCGCCACCGATGTCATCACCGCCGGCGCCGGACTGCTGCCGTTGGTGGAACCGCTCGCTCTCTGGACTACTTTCACTCTCCGCCCCCAACTGGAGACTTCAAGCGACTCAATCTCGGACTCCTCAACGAGTCTGATAAGTTTCTTAATAAAGTTCGTATTCATTTCCCACCTCTACGGCCATCTCGATCAAAACACAACCTCCGGGGATCAGGCCATCAATCTGACTAAAACCAACGGTTCAAAGTATAGAATCATGCCGTCACAGTTCCAACAAGTTTTTTGGCGCCCGGTTCAGTACTCTCGCGCCGGTACTGGTAACGACTACGTCGTCCTCGATTCGCACCCCTCCCCAACCGGAAATATAGATGCCTGGCTCAATAGTTATCACATTGTTTACCATCAGCTTGTCTTCGGAGACAGCAGCTACGCGTGGACCTGTGTGGATCGGATCGTAAAATACGCCGATTCCATGGCCGGTGCCGTGACCGAAGTTCTTGCCATAACCGGCCCTGGTGATGATCTTGCGGCAAACGTCGTCCACCGCCTTGGCCATCACGCCCGCCCTGACCTTGCGGATGCCCGCCTTCTGGGCCTTCAAAACCAGGTTGTAGATCTTCTTCTGTCGGGCTGTGGCCTTGCCGCAGACAACGGTGCGGGTCATATCCGACACATAGCCCTTGTACACGGCGCCGAAGTCAAAGGTAATGAACTCCCCTTTCTTGATCTTCTTGCTGGAAGCTTCACCGTGCGGCAACGCCGACCGATAGCCGGAGGCAACAATCGAGTCAAAAGCCGGCTTTGACGACCCAAGCATCTTCATTTGGTACTCCAGTTCGGCCGCTATCTCGCGTTCCCGGACTCCCGGCTGAATCAGATTGAGAACCCGCTCAAAGGCGGTATCTCCTATCTCGACCGCCCGGGCTATCAGTTCGACCTCCTTCTTGTCCTTGACCCAGCCCAGGTTGGAAAGAAGCTTGTCGGCCGGCACCAGCAGCGCCTCCGGCAGCGCTGCCTGCATGCGGTCACGGTCGGCGACGGAGAGGTGAGAATTGCTGTACCCGTACTTAACGTTCTTCTGATTCAACTGGGGGAACTTGGTCAGGCAGGCAATCAGATCACCCTTGTCCATGACATTGACCCGGGCCCCTTTTACCTCCTTTTTCGACTGATCGGAATAGCGGAAATCGGTCAGAAACAAGGCTGTCTTAGCGGTGATGACCAAAAGCCCGTTGGAGCCGGTGTAACCGCAAAGGTAGCGGATTCGATCACGGCGTGTGATAATCACTCCATCGAGATTCTCACTGCGGGCTTTCTTTCTCAGGGCGGCGATGCGAACTGCTGACATGTCAGTGTTCCTTATGCTTGATGCTTTGTTCTGCTTTCGCAAGTTTTTCCGTCAACCGGGAGTTCTGCCGTTTCTCGCCAAGAGAGCGGTAGACCTCGGCAGCCAGGCGGGGATACCCCTGATCCATGTAGAGATCACCGATTGTCTCCGTGAAGAATGGAATCCTGCGTAGCGGATGTTCCGTCCTTGGGGACGCTGCTTTCTCCGTGGAACGGGTAAGCGTTATGGTGCGCGTTTTTTCCCGGTCGACGCGGGTCAGATCGGATTTCAGCCCGCGGCACTCCGGGTCGATTTCCAGTATGCGCTGGTAGTGTGCCAAGGCGCCTATCTCATCACCATCGGCGAACTTAAGGTCGCCTAAGTATTTCAGTGCCACCAGGTTATCCGGATCGCGCGACAGCACGTGATAGAACTGCTCGGCGGCAGCTTCAACCTGCCCGGCGTGAAACAAAACCCGGGCGTAGATCAGTCTGCCCGCAACCAGACCCCGCTCCTGTGACAGGTTGTCCAGGCATATCTCCATCGCCCGCGAATACCTGCCCTCAGCTAAGAACCTGGCTGCCAGTGCCGGCCAGTAGCCGCCGGCGGCAAGCTGATCGGAGACAGTCTTGCCCTGCTCGTCGGTTGGTTTGAACATCGCCTGACAAGAAACATCCATCACACGAAAAAAGCAAGGGCACACTGAGACGTGGGCAGTGTTGACGGGTCGGCGAGTACCAGTCAAGAGCCCTGCTTATTCGCCTCAGCAACCAGTTCCGCAGAGACCAAAGGTTTGTACCATTGTGTTAACTCATCCCACTCTGCGTTGCGGGGAATGTCACGATCGTCGAGGGACTCGTTTTCCATTGTGGATGCCCATGTGGCCTCGCACGTTCTTCTTGGATGCTTCGCAATATGTGAGTCGTAGAAACTCTGGTGAGTAGAACTGTGATGTGTATGAATGAAATCGCTCCAAGTAGCCCTTAGCTGCTCCTCGCTCTGGATATCAATGAACTCGGTCTCTTCATAGCTCCGGCTCAGAGCTGGTCCCCATGCCTCCTTCATGAGACGGCAGGCCTCGATGTCAGACGTGGGTGCGCTGTATCCAAATACAGTCAGAACGTATGCAGATTGCAAGCACCTCTGAAGCGCATCCCATTGAACCTTGAGAAAAGGGTACTTGGTGTAGTCCTTCTGCGAGACGGGGTATAGAAGCTCAGAATCAGTGTAATATACATGACATTTAGGACATCGGGAGTCTCTCGGTCCCATTTGCCTGTGATTTTCACAGTAGCCGATGGACACATTGCCGTGTAAGAATGCTGCTCTGGGCATTATAGCTCTCAACCGATTTCTCTTGAGAGCAAGAGACAAGAAAGGGTCCCAATTGAACGTGGCTATGAGGTCTTTCTTCCTTAGGGACAGAACAAGATGATCGTAGAGCGTTGGTTGGTCAGGCAACTCGAGCGACGAGAAGTACTGGCGTATTCTGTCTTCGATGAGCCTCAGGGTCTCCAACTCACCGGCACTGTGAAGGTTGCTATAGAGTTCCTCGAAGTTACGATCTGAATACCGGCAACCTGCTTCAAGCAAGATAGGCTCAAGACCGACGACTTCTACTATGCTGTCCATCAAGGGAACCCTCCTGCCGTGTCTGTCCCCATTTGGAAATGCCTGCAGACTCGCTCCTGCCCCAAGGATAAGTACATGAGGCCTGAATATGGATAATTCTGTCGTAAGCTTCCCTGTCAAGTAG
>JAGLXI010000184.1 GCA_023132995.1 Candidatus Zixiibacteriota bacterium
GCGTTCTTTTTCAACAGCCTGCTAGAGCAGACATGCATAACTCCCCTTGCCCCTGCTGGGATAATGTGATTCCAATCTTCGCCGTGGCATCGGTGAGCATACCAAACTCAAGTTCGTCGTACGCGGTAGTCTCGTCCGAGAAGAACGCTCCAAAACACCAAATACAATGGCTAATACAGCGCTCTAACTCTTTCTTGTGCGCTTTGAAACCAGTGTGAGTCCAAGCACTTAGAATGGCGCAGATGATTCTCTGCATAGCTCCTGCCATATCACCGATTATCGCAAAGCGAATGCTTTTCACGCTCTTGCCAAAACTCTGGATTCCATCGCAAATACCGTCGATGAGTGTGACGAAGATCTTAACATGAAGCTTGACTTTCACAGGATCGTGGCATTCGCGGGCCAAACTGAGAATGGAAGTGGACATTGACTCTAGATAGAAATAGAGATAGGCGATGCTCACACACCCTGGGCTTTCGATTCGAACGTCTCTGGCCTTGAGGTAATGTCCAACCCCAACAAGTAGCTGGTTAAGAGCGCTGATGCACTCCCTCAATGAGATCACGTCCGCACCCTTTGGAGTATTCAGCATGGCATTTAGCCACCGGACATGGCATTCGACTGCTTTGTCCAACAAGGAGTCGCTTTTCTGCGCTATGCCGTGAATGGCAATCTGCATAATGCAGTGACTCAAAGAGGAATTGAGCCCAGGCATTCCCCTTTTGATGTTGAATTCCCCAACTTCTGTTGCTACGACCACATACTTGAATAGAGCGTGATGGGAGTCAAGTCCTTGCGCTATACGGTGCATTTCGACGAGCGTGTACGAAAAGCTCATATAAGCGGGGTTGTCCCACGGCTTTGTATTCGCAATGGTTATCTCATGGGACTTGATTGCGAGATCCCCCGCAAGCCTAATGAAATCCACTGCGATTGCGTGATTTCCGCGCTCCAGATGAGCTTTGTATGATATCAACGCACGGTCTGAAAATCTAGAGAGCATAGCACTATAATCCGATGTCGTAGCAAATAACTCTAGGGTTGGGAAGGCAAACGTCGAGTCCTTCCGGAACTCTAAGTAGTCTGCCATGATGTTCTTGACCGCCGTCAGTACGTGTCGGGCGAACTCCATGTCACTCTGATGGGTTTTCCTATCATGTAGGTCGAGCAACGTATTGAGCACCTGTCCTACTTGCTCTGTTAGAGCCGCTGTCCTACCGAGAGCTATCGGGACTGCGGACGGAGAAAGCTTGATCACATGCCCTCGCGAGTACTTTTTGGCAAGCGCTATATCACGTTCGACGCCCCTGCGTATAAGGCTGAGCGCGCTTGACGGATTGATGCGCTCATACACTCTGCGATAAATGATGTACAAAGAGTATGCCACGACTCCGCTAGCCCAAAGGGATGCGATACCCGTCCATCGCGAGAAGGTGCGACTAATCGGCGCCGAGTGGAGGAGCGCAATCGCAAAGCAAGCAAAAGTAAGGGCTGCAATAACGACATAGAGAGCACTCCTTACTCTGTCACGAGCGAGAACATCGTAGAAACCAGCGGATGTGTTTTCCGCAGCATGCTGCATCATTAGTGTAGAAACCGAAAACGCAATTGCCAACACAGTTCCGAATAGCGCACCCAAGGCCGTGAAGTACGTCACACCGTCACGCCATAGGATGTTGGCCAAATGATGTGGTCCCACAAATAGTATGAGGATCGTGGGGATACCGACTGTTGCCGATACAGCGTAATACTTCCTCAGGGAATAGTGTATCGGTAATAAACGCCGCATTACCGCTAACGCAATCGCACCTTGCGCCTTAGTGTCGCTGTCTACTGACGTATCTTCAGCCATCTTCCGTCGTTGGGGTACATGTCATTTAGTCGACTCTGGTCCCCCACAACCCCATCCTGAATCAACCCACCATCCTACACCGTCTTGGGCGGGTGGGTGGTAGTCCCTGTTCCAATCATACTCTACTGGTTTTTCAGCCATTCAAGTCCTCGGCAAAAGGAAACGCCTGTGGTTGGCGGGGTCAAGTCTTTTGTGGAGGAGGAGGTCGGGTTTGAATATAGGAACCCACCAGCCGCTTCGCTCTTGGTGGGGTACCGATCCCACAGCAAGCTGTGGGGCACCCGGCCTGCCGTAAGTGGCGGGTCCGAAGACGGACCCACCCTACCCCCATTCTGTCACCTATGTTCCGCTACTGCTCAGTGCACACACGCCTTTGACATGCGCACGACAACCTGCTACATTGCGGCTATGACACACGACGCCGACAGGACGTTTATCGCCATCGACTACGGCAGCCGTCGAATCGGCCTGGCCAAGAGTGACCCGACCGGGTTGATCGCCTCGGCGCTGACAACGCTGGAGGTAAAGTCGCAGGGGGAGGCGATCCGGAAGATTGCCGATATCATAAGCGAGCACAAACCGTCCGGGCTGGTGGTCGGCTATCCGCTGCTGCCGTCCGGGGACATGAGTAGCAAGTGCCGCGAGGTCGACCGCTTCATCGAAGAATTGGCAGGTATCTTTGACGGCCCGATCCACAAAGTTGACGAGGCGTATTCCTCGGTTGAGGCGGCGGATATCGTTCACGCGCACGGCAAGAAGGTAGGGCAGGACAAGAAGCGACTCGACCGCCTGGCGGCAGTGATAATCCTGCAACGCTTTCTGAGCGAGAGTACGCCCTGAGTTTTGGCAGGCATGAAGATCAGTGGACGAAAAGCATGTTTCATCCTGGCCCTGGCGCTGGTGACGGCGCTGGTGGGCTGGGCGACTCTTTCCTATATCCGCACGGTGGACCTGGGCGAGCGCACGGTGTCTATCGTGATCATGCCGGGCGATTCGTTCGGCTCGGTTGTGGACCGTCTTGTGAGGCGCGGGGTGGTCCCGTCGAAGATCATGCTTGCCTATCCGGCCCGGGTCTACGGGATCGACCGCCTGTTGACTCCCGGCAAGTACGATTTCACCGGGAGAAACTCCTGCCGCTCGGCACTCAGGAAACTGCGTGACGCCGACTTCGTAAGGATCAAGGTCACTGTCCCCGAAGGCTCCACTATCTGGAAAGCGGCTTCGATTCTTGCCGAACGGCTTGAGGTCGATTCCGGCCAGGTGGTGAACCTGAACCGTGATTCGACTCTCCTGGCCCGCCTGGGGGTACCCTGCCTTGAAGGCTATCTATTTCCCGAAACCTATTTCTTTCCCTGGGGCATTGGAATCGAGGAGGCTGTCGGGGAGATGGTGGCCATGTTTCACACCAGCACCGGATCTGCCTGGCCGGATAGTCTGCCGCTTGCGCTGTCACGCGACGAGATAGTCACTGTGGCTTCCATTGTGGAAGCCGAAACCAGCCGTGAGGGGGAGCACCGCCTGGTGGCATCGGTGTATTTCAATCGTCTTCAGAAGGGAATGAAACTCGACGCCGACCCCACTGTCATCTACGGACTGGGCGGGCTCGACCGGCCGCTCAATCAACGGGACCTGAAGAAGAACACGCCGTACAACACCTACCTGAAGAAGGGTCTGCCGCCGACACCGATCAACTCACCGGGTATCAAATCGATCAGAGCGGCGCTTGCCCCCGAAGTGACCGACTATCTGTACTTTGTTGCCGATGACAGCGGTGGGCACCAGTTCTCACGGACCAACGCCGAGCACAATCGGGCCAAACGCAGGATTCGCGACGCCCGCAGTCCATCCAACTGAGCGGAAGCAGTCTACTGCTGATAGATCTTGTTTTCGATGATAGCCCCGAATTCCGACGCCATATCGTCCAGCGCGCCCTCTTCCAGCATGGCGAAGGCGGTGGGCTGACGTGAACTGTATCCCAAAAGACCGAGCACCCGCCCCTCGGACTTCAGCGGCTGCACTACGAAGGAGCGCGAGTCGTCGTCCAGGAGTAGCTTCCTCTCGAAGAAGTTGCCGCTGAATGCCCCGCAGAAATCCTCGGTATAGACCTGTCCATGCTCGGCCACCTTCTCAAACAGGGAGGAATCCAAAGGAAGGTTGAGAGACAGGCCGTCACGGGTCTGGCCGTCACGCCACGTCGAGATGGCCGACAGCCGCGGTCCGCTCTCGCTTCGGATCACCAATACGCCTCTGTCAATGGCGTAGATCCTGCGCAGCCATCGTGTCAGGGTAAAGAAAGATTCCGACAACTGGGTGTCATTCCTCAAAAGATCGCGGCTGTCCGGGGGAGACAAGACCGTGCTCTCATTTGTAATCGGGTGGTTGTTCTTGTTGTCGCCTGTCATTTGTCTACTCGCTCTATACGTCTCTTATCTAACCGCGACCGGTTCTTTTTTTAGCTGGTATTTCTTGACTTTCCGCCACAAGGTGGTTCTCCCTATGCCCAGTTCCTGGGCGGTCTGCGTGAAGTTCCAGTTGTTGTCGTCAAGCGCCCTGGCGATGAGCGATCGCTGGCTGTCGTCCAGCAGTCCGTTCTTTCGTCCCCTGATGGTCATGGACGTCCGCGCAAGCTCCAAACCCCGGGAATCTCCGGCAATGAAAGTGATGTCCTCAGCCTCAACCTGATTGTTTCGGCACAGAGCGGCAGCCCTTCGCAGGCTGTTTTCAAGCTCGCGAACATTGCCCGGCCAGACGTGGCCCAGCAGCTTTTCGACCGCCTGCCGGCTGATACTCAGGCCGGCGCGATTCGTCTCCGCCGCGATCCTTCGCAGGAAATACTCAGCGAGGATCTCAACGTCTTCCATTCGCTCCGCCAGGGGCGGAATCTCCACCGGGATAACACTCAAAATCGCCCACAGATCCTTGTCATACTTTCTCTCCCTAACCAGGGCCTCCAGGTCCTGGTTGGAGGCGGCGATAACGCGCAGATCGACTTTGCGCGCTTTCAGGGAGCCTCTCGAACCGATCTCAAGTGTCCGAAGGAAACGAGCCAGCCGTGGCTGCAGCAGCGCGGGGATACAGGACACCTCGTCAAGGAACAGCGTGCCGCCGTCGGCGCTCTCTATCAGACTCACATAGTCGCCGTCCCACCTCAGGGCTGCTTTGTTGCCCCGGGGATCCAGTTCCGAGGTTATCAACTCTTTTGGTATGGCAGAAAAGTCTATCGCCACAAACGGTCCGTGACGACGCTTCGAGTGGTGATGCAGCGTTCGCGCCAGGAGCTCCTTGCCGGTGCCGGGCGCTCCTGAGATCAGAACGGTAATATCGGTAGGGGCCAGTCGGCTCGCGGTCTCTCTAAGTTGCAGCATCGGTTTGGTAATGCCGACTATGTTGTCAAACCCATAGGACATGGCCACCGCCTGACGAAGGTGGGTCAGTTCACGCAACATTTTCCCCTCCTCCAACGCACGCCGAACCGCTGAAATCAACCGCGTGGATGATACTGGCCGGACGAGACAGTCACAAGCTTGGGCCGGCAGCGATTCAGGAACTTCACCTCCACTCTCGCTTAGAATCAGGAGTACCGGCGAAGTGTCCGGCAATCCCTGTCTGCTTTTCTCCAGCAGCTTCAGCGCCGGTTGGTCGGCAATCCGGTCAGCGGCGATCACGAGATCGAACGGTTGTTTCTCGATCAATTCCAGGGCGGCGCCGAAGGAATCGGCTTCGGCGACTTCGTACTTCTCATCGGCGAGACGAGAGACCGCTATTCGGCGATCTTCCTCGTCGTAATCTACGACCAGAAGCCTTGCTGTTTTGGCGGCGGTCCCTGAGTTCACGGTGTGGCGACCTGCCGGGGAAGGTTGACGGTCAATTCGGTTCTGAGAACACGCCCCTTCAGGAGGCGGTCGGTAGTCAGGCTGATATTCATGCGCTCGGCCAGACGGCATGCGTACTCCGCCCACTGAGGATCGATTCGCGCCTCCGTGCCGGTAGGTTGATTCTCGGTATCCATCCTGATAGACAGTCGGCTGTCACCATCACTGTTGATTGACACAGATGTGGGGCTTTCGGGCCGGTCAAGCAAGTGGGCCATGAGGATCGACTCGAAAAGGCTGACGCAGGCCGTTCCCCCTGCTTCGAGGTTGGCGCTGTCGGCGCGGTCGCAGATTCTGACGAGGCATTCCCGTTCCAATGACGAGGAAACCAGGTCGATCGCGTGTTCGATCTCGGTGACAAGGTTGGTCGAAGAGACAGCCATGCTGTCGTAGTCCCAAAGCAGGCTCAGCCTGGAAAGGGACTGGTCGAGTTCTCTTGTCTCGTCGATTATCGTCTGCGCCAGAATGGTTTCATCCTCGGTGAGACTTTCTTCGGCCGTGGCCTTAAGAAGGCTGGCGGCAATCATGATGTTCGATATCCGGTGCCGAAAGCGGTAAAGGAAGAAATCCGCCAGGAACGGCTCCTTGGTGGCCTCGGTAGTCGCAGTTACTTCAAAGCTGACCAGCGACAGGTTCAGACCGGCTCCGGACAGATTGTGTATTTCGAGTTTGCGGTTGTGCATAAGTCTGGAGAGGCGCGCTTTCATCTCCTGGAACTCATAGTCAACAAGCTCCGCCTCGTCCTCACCCAGCAACCGGGTGGCGGCGCGGTTGAGGCACATGATCCGGCCGGAGGATCGGTTCACGATGACCGCCGGTATCCGACTCGACAGGCAATCCCGGATGCGGTCATCCAGACTGTCGATAGCATCGTACATGTCCCGGAAGCGGCATACCAATTTGCAAAAACGTTCCCCTGCC
>JAGLXI010000185.1 GCA_023132995.1 Candidatus Zixiibacteriota bacterium
GTGATCGGGCAGGGGTGGTTCGAGGCAAAAAGGAAAGCGCCCCCGAGAGGGGGACGCTTTTCAAGAAATGCTGTCGTCCAGAATTCACTCAGGCGCGTATTAGGCGCCACCGTTGCCCGCGGCCGGTTCACCGTCCTCGTCGATATGCCACAGGTCGCCCTCGGTGTCGGCGTCTGTGTCGTTACCTGTCGCAACGGCGATGAAAGCGTCGGCATCGGCACCAGCCGTAAGGGTATAGTCATACCTACCGTCGGGATCGTCCCACGGAAGGTCACCAATGGTGCTGGTATAGGTGCCGGTCTCCTGACGATGGGCGCGCTGCAGGGTGTAGATCTGCTTCAGGATGGTCTTGGCCTCAGACTGCTTGGCCTTGACGGTGGCTTCCATGAACCGCGGGATGGCCAGGGCGGCCAGAATCCCGATGATCACAACCACGATCATCAACTCGATGAGCGTGAAGCCTTTCCGGTTGTGTAACGTTTTGAACATTGAAACCTCCTACAGGTTTTGATTTGAAGTGAATCTCACTCATTTCTTTCAATCTTCAGATACTAACAGTTGCAAACGTTGGGCCCCGGATGGTGATTTTTTTTGAACAGGTCCGGCCTGCTGCATCGACGCGTCATCAGCCGCCAACCGTCGCCGGGTGAGAGGAGTATGGCCGATTTCCCCTATTCGGTCGTGTCTCAGATAAGGATCGGTCGCCGCACATTGCCAGAAACCCTCGCAAAACGCAAGAGTCACTGTCGGCGCCGGGGCAGTCAGCGTTTCACAAAAGATGCGCCCCGGAAGATATCCCGGGCTTGTCGATACGATCTGCTCAGACATATCAGTTAGTAGCGTCATCCTGTTCACAGGTCAGCTCCCCGGTCGGGTTTATACTCCAGATATCGTCAAAGCCGTCATCATCAATATCGGCGGTGGCCTTGGCGATGTAGTCTCTACCGTCGGCCTCGATCGTGTAGCTGTAGCGGGCGTTGCCGGGGATAGTGACAGTCAGGGGTTCGAAGGCATCGGGATTGTCGGAGCTGGCGACCGCAGCAGTAACGTAGTAGTCATTGGTCGGCGACTCCACGCGATAGGTCATCTGCATAGTGCAGATATGCTTCAGAATCAGTTTGGCCTCGCCCTGCTTGGTCTTGGTGGTGGCGCCAAAGAAGCGCGGAATGGCCAGCGCGGCTAAGATGCCTATAATAACAACCACGATCATCAACTCGATCAAGGTGAAGCCCCGACTGTCGGCTCTGCTTCGTATCATCGTATCCTCGCTCGTTTGGATTTCCGCTTGCGCCGCAGAATTAAGGCAAATTGCGTTCCAAGCGTCTGTTCCAAAAGCTCACTGCTTTCCCCGTGGCCGGCTTTCGCCCTTGGGCGACTTCGGCGAGGCGGGATCCTTCAGGTCATAGCGTTCTAACTTCCGGTAGAGGGTGGACGTATCAATCCCCAAAATCCGGGCCGCCGTGGCCTTTTTCCCGTCGGTTTGGCTCAGGATATAGTGAATGTAGGCCTTTTCGATATGCTGCAGGGTCGGCGTGGCTTGATCGTTCTCCTGGACTACCGAGACCGGCGCCGGTCCCTGGAGCTTCTCCGGGAAATCGGCGACTTCGAGGGCATCAGCCCGGTTAAGCAATACGGCCCGTTCGATAGTGTTCTCGAGTTCGCGGACGTTGCCCGGCCAGTGGTATTTCGTAAGGAAAGCCATGGCATCATCTGAGATGCTCTTGGCGGCGGTTTTGAGTTTCCCGCAGTACTTGTCGACAAAGCACTCCGCCAGCAACCGGGTGTCCCCCTGGCGTTCACGAAGCGGTGGAATGTGGAGCGGGAGCACGTTAAGGCGATAAAAGAGGTCGGCTCGAAACCGTCCGGCCTTGACTTCCTCTTCGAGATCGGCGTTGGTGGCCGCGATGAGACGAACATCCACTTCCATCGGCCTTGTGCCTCCCACCGGCGTGATGATCTTGTCTTCTAAGACCCGCAGGAGCTTGACCTGAATCGCCAGCGAGGTGTTGCCGACTTCGTCCAGGAAGAAGGTCCCGCCGTCGGCCGCCTTGAAAAGACCTTCCTTGTCCTTGATGGCTCCCGTGAAGGCGCCTTTCTTATGGCCGAACAGTTCTGATTCGAGAAGGCTTTCCGGCAGCGCCGCGCAATTGATAGTAATGAAAGGCCCGCCGCAGCGAGGGGAATGATGATGGATAGCCCTGGCGATCAGATCCTTGCCGGTACCCGATTCACCCCGGATGAGGACGGTTGAGTCCGAGGAGGCAACTCGCAGAGCCAGCTTCTTCAGTTTCTGCACGGCCTCGCTGGCGCCGATGAAATTGTCAAACGAGTTGTGCCCCTGAAGCTGTTTTTTCAGGTTGACGTTTTCGACCTGGAGTTTCCTGCGGTTGATTATCTTTTCGATGACCAGCTTGATCTCGTCAACCTTGAAGGGCTTGGTGATATAGTCGACGGCTCCCCGCTTCATGGCCTCAATGGCAGTGTCAACGGAAGCATAGGCGGTCATGACAACCAGGTCCTGCTCTTTCTTGAACGACTTCACCTCGGTGAGGACCTCAATCCCCGACATCTCGGGCATATTCAGATCGGCGATGACGAGGTCGAAGTTCCTTTCCTTCAACATGGAGACACCGACCCTGGGAGAGTCAACGGTCTCCACCTGGTAGCCCTCCTTGGCCAGCATGATCTCCATGAAGTCACACATCGATTCTTCGTCATCTATGACCAGTATCCTGGCGGGCATGAAAGGACCTCGTAAGCTGCAGTTGACAAATACAGTACGTCCTTACTGTTTTCGGCATCAGCAGGGTTGGGCTGTACTTGGGGCCATGATAATGCTCACAGAATAAACAGCCGTTGACCGGCAATCCCGTTAGGCCGTATATTATCGGGTAGTCAAACCCCGGCAGATTTACAGAAGCAGGAACGTCGCAGACAGTTCGTGCGAGAGGCATGGAATGAACAAACACAATCACCGAGAACGCCTTGAATTGATCCTTGCCGGTGAGAGACCGGACCGTTTCGCGGCGTCGTACTGGCGTCACTTCTATCATCTTGAGAATCATGCCGAGGGTATGATCGAGGCCATAAGGCTTGAGGCTCCTGCGCTGGCAGAGCACCTGAAAGTAGTCGCCGGCGTCCGCAGGGAGATCGGCTCTCAGGTCGAGAAGATCAAGACCACCCGTGACCCGCGCCGATTGATCATTGGTTCGGGGTGCTCCCTACCGCCCGAAGTCCCCATGGACAACCTTCAGGCCATCAGGGACAAACTGTAATGGACGACAACCGCCGACTGTTGATTGACAACGTGAGAATCGCCATCGCTGACTGCCGGAGTGAACACGACGTTCTCAGAGCAGCGGTGCGGTTGATCGACAGTTTTTCCGAGGGCTACCACTGGACCGGCTTCTACATGATGCGCGGTAACCATCTCGAAGTGGGGCCGTATGTCGGCCCCGAAACGTCGCATACCAGGATTGAACTGAACCGGGGCATCTGCGGAGCGGCCGCCACGCAGAAAAAGAGCCTCACCGTGGACGACGTCCGATCTGATCCTCGCTTCCTGGCCTGTTCGGTGTCCACTCGTTCGGAGTTGGTTGTCCC
>JAGLXI010000186.1 GCA_023132995.1 Candidatus Zixiibacteriota bacterium
GACGCCGTGTCCGCAGGCGAGCCGAGATTGTGCTTTCGTGACATGTTCGGATTTCGTATAGTCGAAAACAAACGATCTTGCGGAGGATTTGCCTGTGTTTCTTGGTGTACTGTTGCTTCTTATGGGGGTGTTGCTCCTGCTGGAACGGTTGGATGTGATTCCTGGCGGAAGCTGGGATTATTTCTGGCCGGTGGTGATAATCGCGATAGGGGTTTCCCTGGTTTTCAAGAACCGGAGGCGGGGCTGAAAACAATGCCGTCGCCACGGTTCTACTTTGACCTCCACGCCCTTCCTCACGCGGCTGATTAGGAAAGGGCTGCTCACCAAAGAGAAATCCGGTCGCTGTTATGTCTATCGTCCGGCGCTTGACAGGGCGACGTTTGTCCGCCGGCGTGTCAAGACCGTTTCCGATTGCCTCCACGGGAATTTCAAGAACATCCGCTTGTAGCCATTCGCAGTTCGGCAACAGGCCTCGGGACCTATCGATGAGGTCGGTTCGGTCGATAATTAGAAGTATGAGACGATTCCCGGCTTTGTTACTTTTGGTGTGTCTGGCCGTACCGATCGGCGCTGTGACGTCGGTTCGGTTCGCCGAAGAGATCACCCTGCCGGCGCCGGTCGGTTGGGTCGTGTTGGACGACGGGTCGAGCTACCCCTGTCAACTGGTCAACCAGCAACATGCGGCCGAACTGCTGATTTTCAAATCAGAGATCTCACCGAACGAAACGATTAACGACCCGGAAGAGTTAAAGCCGTCGGTTGACGGTATTGTTAACGATGTCATTCTGGGTCTGCCCAACGCCAAAATCCTGACCAATACCGGATACAACGAAACCAGCCGGATTCGGTTTGTGATCGAGTTTACCTCCGATGATTCGGCGACGTCGGCCACGCTCTACCACCGCCTGACGGGCGTCATCTACCGACATCCAGACGGCCACCAGTTGCTTTTCACGCTGTGGGGCAAGTCACGGTTGCAGGTATCCTCGCTGGTGGCGGACGACATGCGGATTATGCAGGAGGGATTCACGTACACCGGCCCAACTGAAGCAGACGTATTCGCGAGACCGCCTGACAGACGGATATGGGGAGTGGCGGTGTTGGTGGGGGTGATCCTGTTGCTTTTCTACCTATTGAAACGACGAGTCCGCTCAGGTCGCGCCGGTGCGAACAGGTCGAGGAACTGGCGCTGCCCGTGCGGTCACATCAACCGCAGCGAAGAGTCTACCTGCTCAGGATGTGGGACGGCGCGGTCGGTCGAGCGCGTTACTTAGGCATTTCCTCCAGTTCGATCAGCACGCCGCTGCTGCCCGAAGGATGCACGAATGCGATCTTGTTGCCCTCGGCTCCGCTTCGAGGGGTCTCGTCGATCAGCCTTACTCCGGCGGCCTTCAACTCGGCCAGTTTCTGCTCGATATCCTCCACGTACAGACATACATGATGCAGGCCCTCACCCCTTTTCTCGAGAAAGCGGGCAACGGGGCTGCCTGAGGAGGTGGGCGCTACCAGTTCGATACTTGCGCCGTGCGGTCCCCCGAGTGCCGATGAGGCTTTGAAGATCGCGACCTTTGCCTTCTGGCTGTCCACCTGCGTGACGCCGGGATTGTCGTCACCGGTAATAAGGGAATACCTTGCGATTGCCTCCGACAGGTCCTTCACGGCAATACCGATATGTGAGACGGCATAGTCTGTCATCTACCAGCTATCATCCTCTGCATCTCTGTCGGCCTGCCGGACCTGCTCATCATACGCCAACTGCCGGTCGATCGTGGACATATACGGTTTGATCCAGCACCCGCGGTGATAGTAGGCCATCAATCTCTGTTCGGTCCCCTCTGAGATGCCGTCGGCGTTGTGGACATGAAAGACGGCGTCGATCCAAGCTGAATCGCGGTCAAAGAACGTTATGTCGGTGATCTCCACGGAGTCAAGTCCATCGGCGTTGGCCCACGTGATTTCACCGTGGCGGAGGTATTCGTCCAGACTTTCCGCATCCTGAAGGTACTCGAACTCGTTTTCGTAAAGTCCACTCTTGTCGCCGTAGCGAAGCCGGGTGATTACTTCGTCGACCACGGCGGCAACCTCATTCCAGTCGTCAGAGCGCTCAACAGTATCAGCCGCGATTGCAGTCGTGTCGGCCCCTTCGACAGTGACCTCGGTGTCAGGCTCCTCGCGGGAGCCACAGGCGGCCAGTATAAGCCCAACAAAACAAAACAGCCCAAACAGAAGTGTCTTAGATACTCTCATGGTACTCACCCCATAGTTCGCGAAAGACATTCGATATCTCGCCTACCGTAGCATAGTTCTCAACCGCGTCCAGAACCGGATGGACAACGTTCCCGCCGGCAGCGGCAACCTGCCGTAGGGCATCGAGACATTCCTGCACGCGATCGCCGTTCCGCTCAGCCTTGAGTTTGCGCAGGCGGTTAACCTGCCTCGCCTCCAGTTCGGGATCAACCTTCAGTACCTGCGGAATATCGATCTTTTCGGTCTTGAACTTGTTGACGCCGATCACTACGGCCTTGTCTCCCTCCACCTTTTTCTGGTACTCGTATGCCGCGCGCGCGACCTCATCCCGGTAGTAGCCGGTCTCCACACAGCGCACGGCGCCGCCGAGCTTGTCTATGCGATCCATCAGCTCCCGCACTTTCTTTTCCATTTCGTCGGTAAGATACTCAACGTAGTGCGAACCCGCCAGGGGATCTGCCGTTCCGGTGACGCCTGATTCGTAGGCCAGTATCTGCTGCGTGCGCAGAGCGGTCTCGGCTGCTTCCTCGCTCGGCAGCCCCAGGGCTTCATCGAACGAGTTTGTGTGCAGCGACTGCGTTCCCCCGAGGACAGCCGCCAGCGCCTGATAGGCGGTGCGCACGATGTTGTTATGCGGCTGCTGAGCGGTCAGCGTCGATCCCCCGGTCTGTGTGTGGAAACGCAGCAGCATTGCCTTCTCGGACGAGGCCCGGAAACGATCCCTGACGGTGTGAGCCCAGATAGTCCGCGCCGCGCGAAATTTGGCCACCTCTTCGAACAAGTCGTTGTGCGCCGCAAAAAAGAACGACAGCCGGGGCGCGAAAGTATCAATCTGAAGGCCGGCCCTGACGGCTGCCTCGCAGTAGGCTATCGCGTCGGACAGGGTGAAGGCTACCTCCTGAGCGGCCGTTGCTCCCGCCTCGCGGATGTGATAGCCCGAAATGGAGATCGTGTTGTATCTGGGAAGATGCTTGTTGGCCCAGGCAAAGATGTCCGTGACGATGCGCATGGACGGTTGGGGGGCCAGGATATATGTCCCACGCGCAATGAACTCTTTGAGGATGTCGTTCTGGATAGTGCCGGTGAGTTTCTCCGGCGGCACGCCCTGCTTCTTGCCGACCGCCACGTACATCGCCAGGAGGACGACGGCTGTGGCATTGATCGTCATCGAGGTCGACACTTTGTCCAGCGGGATACCGTCAAAGAGGACTTCCATGTCCTGCAGGGAGTCGATCGCCACACCGGTACGTCCCACTTCGCCCCGCGCCATGGGGTCATCGGAATCGTAGCCGATCTGGGTGGCCAGGTCAAACGCGACCGAAAGCCCGGTCTGTCCTCTTTCGAGCAAATACTTGAAGCGCCGGTTGGTTTCCGCGGCGGTTCCGAACCCGGCATACTGACGCATTGTCCATAGCCGGCCGCGGTACATGTTAGGGTAGACGCCCCGTGTGAAGGGAAACTCCCCAGGTGGACCAGCGGTCTCTTTTCCCTCCGAGGCTCCACGGCTTACGACCACAGGGATCTCGATACCGGAAGTGTTTTTCAACTGGTCTTCGGTCACCTATTCAAACTCCAAAAGCCGGTCGCCTTTTTCGATTGAGGTCCCTCCCGAGACATGCACGGCCTTGATGATCCCTGCGCCCGGGGCCTTGATGACATTCTCCATTTTCATCGCCTCGACGACCAGAAGCGCCTGGTTCTTCGCTACCGTATCCCCGAGAGCGACTTTAACCTCGAGCACCAGTCCGGGCATGGGTGCCTTGAGGGTTTTCTCCATTGATGGCGTAGATGATATGCCGGCGGTCTTGCGCAACTGCGCCAGGTTGTAATCTTCGATCTCGGCGGGGATCTCCATTCCCTTCATGAAGACGGTCCTGACGCCGTCAAAGCCGTCGGATCGCACGTCCACTTCGTGGGCGCGACCGTCGATCAGCAGCAGCGACCGCGTTTGCCCAAGGCGGTGACTCACAACGTCTGAGCGGCGACCATTGAGAACCACCTCGTAGCTGTCGGCGCGGTACTCCAGTGAGATATCGAACTCCCTGCCGTCCACATTCACTAAGTAGCGCGGCATCAGCGGCTGCCTCCGAAGTATCGCAGGTTGTCGCGTCGATAGCACATCAGCCATCCGGATATCGGTTGATGGGCGACGTCATGCCCGCCCGTAGTTATCTTGCGCTCGCGGGTGAACTTGTCCAGCGCGGCGGCAATGGCGGCACCCTCCCGCAGATCGTCGGTCATATCGGTGTACCTGTTGTCGGGATACTCCTCGGTGAGAAAACTGGTCGACAGATCGCCCGCCAGGAACTTCGCGTTGTCCATAACAGCCCGGTGGAAACCGATAGTGGTTTTCGGTCCCGACACGCGGTACTCATCGAGAGCGCGCCTGGTGCGATTGATCGCTTCCGTGCGGTCCTTGCCCCACACCACCAGCTTGGCGATCATCGGGTCATAGAAGATGGGAATCTCGTTGAAGATCACCACTCCGGAGTCGACGCGCACCCCCGGCCCGGCCGGTATGCGGTAGTTCTTGAGCATTCCGGTCGAGGGCATGAATCCATTTTCCGGGTCCTCGGCATAGATACGGCACTCGATAGCGTGACCGTTCAGGGCGATATCCTCCTGGCGGTAGCGCAATCGTTCACCCCGGGCGACGCCGATCTGCTCGCGGACAAGATCGATACCGGTGACCATCTCCGTCACCGGATGCTCCACCTGCAGGCGTGTGTTGACTTCGAGAAAATAGAACGACAGATCCTGATCCACCATGAATTCAACCGTACCCGCGCCGACATAATTTGTCTTCCCGGCGATTTTCACGGCCGCCTCGCCCATGCGTCGGCGTAGTTCGGGAGTGACAACGGGCGACGGCGACTCCTCGATAACTTTCTGGTGTCGGCGCTGGATGGAGCACTCGCGTTCGCCCAGTTGGATACAGTTGCCGTGCCGGTCGCAGAGAATCTGTATCTCGATATGACGCGGCCGCTTCAGGTAGCGCTCGATAAAGACCCGACCGTCGCCAAAAGCAGACGCGGCTTCGCTGGAAGCACGCTTGAGACCTTCCTCGAAATCATCGGGCGACTCGACCACGCGCATCCCTTTGCCGCCACCACCGGCCGCAGCCTTGACCAGCACCGGGAAACCGACCTTGCGAGCTTTCTTAAGCGCCTGGTCGAGGTTGTCCCCCTCTATAGTATCACCCGGCACCACCGGCAGTCCGGCTTCGCGAGCAGCCGCCCGCGCCTGCAGTTTGTCGCCAAGAAGGGCTATCGTTTCGGCTGTGGGGCCGATGAAAGTGATCCCCTCGTCGGTGCAACGCTGTGCAAAGGCCGCGTTCTCCGCCAGGAAACCGTAGCCCGGGTGAATGGCATCCGCGCCCGATTTTCCGGCAACACCGATGATCTTGTCGTGAACCAGGTAGCTTTCGGTGGATGGGGAGGGGCCGATGTGGTAGGCCTCGTCAGCCATGCGGACATGGTAGGCGGTCTTGTCGCAGTCGGAGAAGACAGCCACGGAGGTGATGCCAAGGTCGCGACAGGCGCGGATAATCCGCACGGCGATTTCGCCCCGGTTGGCGATGAGGATTTTTCGTATCTCATTGTTCATGCCGAGTTCCAACTGATCATTCTACAGCGGGATGTTCCCGTGCTTCTTTGGTGGATTGGTGTCTTTCTTAGTCGCCAGCATCTCGTAGGCGCGGATTAACCGGGGACGGGTGGTTTTCGGTTCGATCACATCATCGACATAACCCCGCGCCGCAGCCGTGAACGGGTTGGCGAACTTCTCACGGAACTCGTCGATCTTTTTCTGCAACTCCGCTTCGGGATCATCGGAACCCGCGATATCCTTCTTGAAGATGATCTCCACCGCACCCTGTGAGCCCATGACCGCGATCTCCGCCGACGGCCAGGCATAGTTCATGTCACCGCGAACATG
>JAGLXI010000187.1 GCA_023132995.1 Candidatus Zixiibacteriota bacterium
AATGCGCGGGAGCGTGCGGCGTTTGACCTTCATCGTATCCAGGGGGAAGAGGTCCGTCGCCGGGACCCACGCCACACCCAAATGCGCGGTACTGCAGAAAATGTCGGCGTAGTAAAAGACACTGGTATCTTCGGACTCAATCTCAAGCGCGAAATGACCCCGCGTGTGACCACCGGTAAAGACCGCCCTGACGCCCGGCAGCAGTTCGCCGTCGATTTTGATGAACTGTACCTGCCCGGCCTGCTTGAGCGGCGTCAGATGCTCGGGCACATATACCGCCGCAGTGCGTTCGTCCGGATTGAGGGCCGCCTCCCACTCCTGTTCGGCTATGACATAGCGCGCATTAGGAAAGCGGGGTACATACTGCCCGTCAACCTGTTTCACCGCGCCGCCGGCATGATCGGTGTGAAGATGAGTAAGAACCACGTAGTCGATGTCATCTACACTGAGGCCGAGACCAGCCAGGCCGGGTTCGAGGTTCGAGACGCCGTCGGTGCCATAAATCTTCTTCTCGCGGTCGGTGAGGGTATCACCGAGTCCGATATCGAAAATGATGCGTTTCCCGTGAGCTTTAAGAACGAACAAGTTCGTCACCATCGGGATCAGGTTGTTCCCGTCGGCGGGGATCTGCCTGGCCCAGATGCTCTTGGGAACGACGCCGAACATACTGCCCCCGTCGAGATGGAATTGCTGCTCGACGAAAGTGTGTATCTCGAACTCTCCAAATACCATCAACGACCAATCACGTTGCCCGCGATAACCAGCCGCTGGACTTCGGAAGTGCCCTCGTAGATCTCCAGCACGCGCTGGTCACGGTACAGTTTTTCGATGATCGAGAACTCGCCGATGTAGCCATACCCGGCGTGTATCTGCATGGCGCGGTCGACACAGAAACCGGCCGTCTCCGAGGCATACAGCTTGGCCATGGCGGCTTCCTTGCCGAAACGCTCACCGCGGTCCTGCATCATGGTAGCCTTGTAGGTAAGGCAGCGGGCTGCCTCCAGCCGGGTAGCCATGTCAGCGATCATCCACTGGATCGCCTGCAGCTTGGCAATGGGCGCGCCGAAGGCAATGCGCTTCTTGGCGTAGGCGACCGATTCATCGAGCGCCCGCTGGCAGATGCCGACTCCCTGCGCCGCCACGCCGACACGGGCCGAGTCGAGTGTCGTCATGGCATAGCGGAATCCCTTGCCGATGTCACCCAGCAGGTTCTCTTTGGGCGCCTTGACATCCTTCAGGATAATCCCGCCGGTGGTGGCCGCGCGCATCCCCATCTTGTTCTTGAGCGTACGCGCCTGCCAGCCGGGTTGATCGGTCTCAACAATTATAGCCGAGAGCTTGGGCTTGTCCTTGATCTTGCAGAAGACAACACCGATGTCGGCGGCATCACCGTGCATGATGAATATCTTTTCGCCGTTGAGGACGTACCCGCTCTCGCTCTCCACCGCCTCGGTCTGCTGGTTGGAGGCATCGGAGCCTGCTTCGCGTTCGGTCAGCACAAAGGCCGGGATGATCTTGCCGGCGGCGCAGTCGGATACGTATTTCTTCTTCTGCTCGTCGGTGCCGAAATGCAGAATCGGGTAGGTGGCCAACTCACCGACGGCGCACAGCAACCCCACGGCGGCGTCGTGATAGCAAAGCTCCTCGACGAGCGTGATATATTCAAGATGCGTCTTGCCCTTGCCGCCATATTCGGTCGGCATGGCATAACCGATAAAGCCCGCTGCTCCCACTTTACGGTATAGCTCGGTCGGGAACTTACGCGGTTCGGCCATCTGGTCAAGCTCTCGCGAGGCAGGATAGATCTCCTTTTCCGCGAACGCCTTTACTTCATCCCTGACCGCCTGCTGGCGTTCGTCAACATTCTTGCTCATGGTTCCTCCAAAAACTCCGTGTCGTTATACGAGATTCTCTTTTTATCGCTGCTTCAGTCTGAACGGGTCTTCCTGGCAGTCACCGCCTCGCGCAGGAACCTGATCGAATCCTCGGTCGTCGCTCCCGGCGTGAACACCTTGGCCACACCCATCTTTTCCAGTTCCTCCTTGTCGTCATCGGGGATGATGCCGCCTCCGAAAAGAAGGATGTCGTCGGCTCCGCGCGCTTTCATTTCATCGAGGATGGCCGGGAAGAGCGTCATGTGCGCCCCGGAGAGAATCGACACGCCGATGGCATCGACGTCTTCCTGGATGGCCGCCTCGACAATCATGGGTGGGGTTTGCCGGAGGCCGGTGTAGATGACTTCCATCCCGGCGTCACGAAAGGCGGCCGCGATCACTTTGATCCCGCGGTCGTGGCCGTCAAGACCCGGTTTTGCTAAGAGTACTCTGATTTTTTCTGACATGGTAGATGTTACTTTTATATCTTTGCCATTTACTTTGTCATTTCTACAGTCTATCGCTCCGTCCTCATGACGCTACCATGGCCGAGGGCGGTTCAACATACTCGCCCCACTCCTCGCGTAGCACGTCGCACATCTCCCCCAGCGTGCCGTAAACGCGGGCGCAATCAAGAATGGCTTCGAAGGTGTTACCCTTGCCGGCCGCGACCGCTCGCAGTTTGGCCAGGGCGGCCTTCACGGCTTCGGGGTCACGCTCGGCGCGGACTTTCTTGACGAAAGCACTCTGGTCCTTTTCCACCTGGGGGTCGATCCTCAGTACGGGGATATCGATCTTTTCGTCTTCTTCAACGTAGTCGTTGACGCCGACTATTGTCCGTTCTCTCTCTTCGATTTCCATTTGGAATCGGTAGGCCGAACGGGCGATCTCGCGCTGGAAGAATCCCTCCTCGACACACGCGAGCACGCCGCCGCGTCGCTCGATCTCTTCAAAATAGGCCTCGGCCTCGGCCTCCATCTTGTCGGTCAGCGCCTCCACGAACCACGACCCGCCTAAGGGGTCAATCGTGTTGGGCACGCCGGACTCGTGGGCAATGATCTGCTGCGTGCGCAGGGCTATCTTGACCGCCTTCTCCGACGGCAGCGCCAGCGTCTCGTCCATGGAGTTGGTGTGCAGCGACTGGGTTCCCCCCAGTACGCCCGAGAGCGCCTGCAGGGCCACGCGGATGATGTTGTTCTCCGGCTGCTGAGCTGTCAGGGAGCATCCGGCCGTCTGAGTGTGGAAGCGACACAACCAACTGCGGGGGTCCTTAGCGCCGTACTTGTTTTTCATCCGTTTAGCCACAATGCGACGTGCCGCGCGGTACTTGGCTATTTCCTCAAAGAAATCACTATGCGCGTTGAAAAAATATGACAGACGGGGTGCAAACTCATCGACATTCTGTCCCGCCTCGATAGCCGACTCGACATACTGGAACCCATCGGCCAGCGTGAAGGCCAGCTCCTGCACGGCAGTGGCACCCGCCTCGCGGATGTGATAGCCGCTGATCGAGATTGTATTCCACTGCGGGACGTTCCTGGTGCAGTACTCCATCATATCCGTGATGAGCCGGATAGAAGGTCGCGGCGGGTAGATGAACTCCTTCTGTGCGATGTACTCCTTGAGGATGTCGTTCTGCAGCGTGCCGCGGACTTTGTCAAACGGCACCCCCTGCTTCTCGGCGACGCAGAGATAAAAAGCCAACGCTATCGAGGCCGGGGAGTTGATGGTCATCGAAGTCGAGACCTTGCCCAGGTCGATGCCGTCGAACAGTATTTCCATGTCTGCCAGACTGTCGACGGCGACACCGCATTTGCCGACTTCGCCAAGCGAGCGAACGTGATCGGAGTCATAACCCATCAGAGTTGGCAGATCAAAGGCGGTTGACAGGCCGGTTCCACCGCTGGCTAAGATGTACTTGAAGCGTTGGTTGGTCTGCTGCGGTGTTCCCATGCCGGCAAACTGCCGCATCGTCCACAGCCGCGTGCGGTACATGGTGTGATGAACACCGCGGGTGTAGGGATATTCGCCGGGAAGACCGAGGTTGGCGAAGTAGTAATCGCCGTTGTCCCCCCCGGTTACTTTGTCGGGAGTGTACAGCTCGTCGATATCCACGCTGGAAACGGTGAAGAAGCGGGGCCTGGACTTCTTCTGTCGGCTATGGGCAGCCACCTTGTCCCACTCGGACAGCTTAGCGGTGAGTTTCTCAATGAATTTCTTGTCGTACACAGCTCAATACTCCACCTTAGAGTAACATTGAAGATATGCAAACGGGGTTTCAAACGCAAGCCGCTGTCGTCATTTTTGTCATCCGGTCGAGGCGATTAACCTTCTGACCGGCAAAAGGTTATTTGTCCTGCATGATGGGTTTCTTCGTTTGCGGTCATCGACATTTTCATTGACTTGACCGCCTGCTGATGCTAAATAGAGTGGCACGCGCTTGCCGTCTGTGTCGGTGAGCGTAACCGCAGCAGCGGCGTGAGACTTTCGGCAGGCAACCCGAAGAGACCAAGTGATTTGAGAAACCGCCCCAAGATCGTCTGTATCCTCCCGGCCTATAACGAGGAAGGCAAGATCGGTCGCGTTGTCGAGAAGGTCGCGGCTACCGGCCAGGTAGATCAGATAGTCGTCGTCGATGATTGTTCATCGGACAACACGGCACAGGAGGCAACTGCCGCCGG
>JAGLXI010000188.1 GCA_023132995.1 Candidatus Zixiibacteriota bacterium
GGTTTGCATTTCGGAAGAGAGAACCAGTTTGATATCGCGGTAATCATGTCCGGTGACGATCAGCACGAACCGGAGGAATTGCCCCAGGTGCTTGCGCCGCTACTGACGGGTGAGTCCCGCTTTGTGCAGGGGTCGCGCCGTATGCCCGGCGGCAAGACTGTCAACGGTCCGTTCTTCCGCGAGATCACTACCAGATTGTATTCGGCTGCCTTCACGATTCTTACCTGCAGGCGGATCACCGACGTTACCAACGGCTTCAGAGCCTTTTACCTGTCGATTCTTGATGATGAGAACATTAATCTGGACCAGGCCTGGCTCGACACTTACGAACTTGAACCATACCTGCTATACAAGGCGGTACACTCACCGGGAGTGAAGGTCGTCGAAAGGCCGATAACAGTATACTACCGGGGCGAAGCCCGCCAGTACTCAAAAATGAAACCGTTCCGGGACTGGTGGCGACTGGTGCGACCGTTGCTTTTCCTCAAACTGAGATTGCGGAGATAGAAAGATGACTGATCTGGACTTTGGCGGCAAGAAGGTGCTGGTGACCGGCGGGGCCGGCTTTGTCGGCTCCAACCTGACCGAGAGAGCCGCCCGTTGCGGAGCGCGGGTGAGGGTGCTGGACGACCTGTTCACCGGCAGCCTGGAGAATATCGATCCCGGCGTTGATTATGATTTCGTCGAGGGTTCCGTTACCGATGAAAAACTTGTCTCCAAACTGGTCAAAGAAGCCGACTACGTGGCACACCTTGCCGCCAGGAATATAATAGTCTCCACCAAGAACCCGCGCAGCGACTACGAGGTCAACATCGGCGGTACTCTGAATGTTCTCATGGCCGCGCGCGAGCACGGGATTGGACAGATCGTTTACACGTCTTCCGCCTCGATCTACGGCAACCCCCGGATCATACCCATCCTGGAGGACGAACGCCCGCACACTTTCTCACCCTACTCGGTGTCCAAACTCGCCGGTGAGAATTACTGCCACGCCTTCTATGAGACCTATGGTGTTCCCGTAACCTCGGTGCGCTATTCCAACGTGTACGGTCCCAAGCAGGACCCCAAAAACCCGTACTGCGGGGTTATCGCCAAGTTCATTGAGGCCATCGACGCCGATCTTGCTCCCCAGTTGCATGGTGACGGCCGGCAGACACGCGATTTCACTTACGTCGAAGATGCCGTCGATGCCACCTTAGTGGCGCTGCTGTCACCCAAGGCGGAAGGTATGGTTTTCAACATAGGCACCGGCATCGAGACCGCGATCACAGAGTTGGTCACGATCCTGACGCGGCTGCTGGGCAAGAATGTGACCCCCGAACATATTGACCGCCGCGACATCGACAATATCAGGCGGCGGGTGCTCAGTATCGAACTGCTACGCACCCGCCTGCGCTGGCAGCCCCAGATCGGACTTGAGGAGGGGCTGAAACGCACCGTCCAGTGGCATCTCGGCCAGAAGTAGAGATCCCACCGGTGCGATCACCGGCTGCTCTTGCGCGCCAGTATGCGAAACCGAGCCGAAAGATCGAGCTTTCTGTTGAGAAGCGTGATCAAACTGCAAGAGAGGAACGCCAGCCGACAGAGCGCATAAGAAACGAGAATGGCCCAGGCCATTGTAGCCGGGTAGTGGAGTCTCGATCCCTGCCAGAAGCTGAACCCGGTAATAAGAGTGAAATAGCAGTAAGTGAGGCCCAGGAGTATCCAGGCCAGGTGCTGCCTGTCGGCGACGAGGAACACAAGACCCAGGAGGGCGGTGTAGAACAGCAGGTGGGCGAACCACTTCCCGTGAATGGCGTTGAGCCGATTCCACAGGGGCAGGAACTCCGGCGTTTGTGAGCGCACCATGTAATTGCCGGTCAGAACGTTCCCCTTAACAGAGGAAAGAAACACCTCCAGGAACCAGTCGGGATGGGATGTGAGCGTATGCCACAGATGATCTCGCGCCCGGTAGTACCTTTCGGTCATTGTCGGCTCGTGGTCGCCAAAGTACTCCCGGTCTTCCTGCACCCAGCGTTCACGTATGTCAAGGATATCAGCGTCCTCGGTGTGATTGGCCACTGCGAGCGCCGCCGAGTAGGCTCGCGCCGCGCTGACGCCGTTACCGCCGAAGACGAAGATGTCGTGCTCCAGGTAGTTCCGCGCTGACCAGGTCAGCACCATGATCAGCATGACGCCACCGGTTAGACAGGCTTTCCTGACCACCGCCAACCGCGATGGGAACCTCTCCGGGACGGGGACAACCAAGCCAACGAGCGCAAAAACGAACCACCAGAACTGACTGGTCCCGCGAACCAGCGTCGCCAGTCCGGCTATGATCCCGGCCGCGACGAACCAACTCGTTTTCCCGGTTCTAAATCCCAGTACAAAGCAGACCAGCGCGGCGGCATGAATGGTGAAGAATGGTTGGTCCGACAGTACCATGCAGCTCAGTGAGATCGATGTTGTGGACAGGGCGACAAAGATGCCGGTGATGAGAGCGACGGTTCGGGAACGTATCAGGCAGTACGCGAGCAGGTAGACAAGAACCGGCCCCAGGCTGCCCATGAACACACTGAAAACGAGGGTGGGAAGCGGGTCGGGGCCGAAGAGCCATTCAAGGGCCGCCAGGATCAGGCCATAGCCGGGCCCCACCTGAAAGATCGTCTCTTCGCCGACAGTGCCGCCCGACAGGAAGTACTCCGCGACTAATCGGTAGGCGCCGGTGTCGGGGGCAAGAGTGGAGAGCCTCTGAAGGCCTATCTGCGAGAGCGACAAGAGCAGATGTCCGACTCGCAGAGCCAGAGCGATCAACCACAGGGAGACGATCTGATAGACGATGGCTTTCCGGTCGGTCACACCTCAATGTGCCAAGAAACCACCCTTCGGACAACCCGTTTTTACAGCTCATGCAGGCCTGCGAATTGACTCACAATTAAT
>JAGLXI010000189.1 GCA_023132995.1 Candidatus Zixiibacteriota bacterium
AAGTTCTGTCAGAACTGGGAAATATCGCAGTCACGGCCGGAGCAGCTTGACAACATCGATCTGCCGCCGCAGGCAGTGGTTGACATTTGTCTGCAAAGGGATGTTCCGACTATCGCCTACACGTACTCGGAGCCGGTTGTCTTCTACGAATACATGTACGACATCGCTGCCCTCGGTCGGAAGAACGGCGTCAAATCGGTTATGATAACAGGCGGCTACATCGAGAAAAAACCGCTGGCCGAACTGCTGGGGCATCTTGATGCTGTCAAGGTGGATCTCAAGGCTATTCGGGAGGACTACTATAGCCGGATCGTTGACGGCAAGCTCAAGCCGGTTCTGGATGCGCTGGTGCAAACGAAGAAGGCCGGAGTGTGGCTGGAGATCGTTTATCTCGTCGTGCCGACGCTCAACGACAGTGACGCAGAGTTCACCGAGCTTTCCCGCTGGGTGAAAGCCAATCTGGGCACAGACACCCCTGTGCACTTCACTCGCTTTCATCCGCAGTATTTGCTGAGGAACCTGCCTGCCACTCCGACCAAAACACTTGAGCGGGCTCATGCCATAGGTTGTGCCGAAGGCCTGGAGTATGTCTATCTCGGCAACGTCCCCGGACACCCGGCCGAGTCCACCTATTGTCCCGGATGCGGAGAGATACTGATACAGCGCCGGGGCTACCGCATTCTTCGCAACAACCTCTCCGGGAACCGATGTCATGCGTGTGGCAGGACCATACCCGGGCTGTTCTAAATGAAAAGCAAAGCCTTTCTGCTTGGGTTCTTTTCTGTCGGAGGTCAGGTCCTCCTGCTGCGGGAACTAATCTCATCTTTCAACGGCGACGAGTTATTCATCGGTACCGCCCTTTTCGGATGGCTGCTGTCGGTAGCGGCGGGTTCTTGGATTGGGGGTCGCCTCGGTCGCGCCGTGCAGCCGATCGGCCTGTTTGGGCTGGGAGCGCTAATGCTGGTAGTCATGCTGCTTGCTACCAGATTCGCGCCTCTGGTGCTCTCGGGTGTCGTCGGTGAGGCGGTCGCCTTCGGTCCTGCGGCTCTGGTTTCGATTGTCGTCATGCTTCCCGCAGGACTGGTATCCGGTTGGCTGTTCGCGGCAATCGCCAACGAGGGGTGGCGCTCGGCGGACGCCGTTGTGACCGTGTACCTGTGGGAGGGGATCGGCGCCTTCGCGGGCGGAGTCGCCGTGGCATTGTTGACAGGCGGCGCCCTCAGCAGCCTGTCGGTAGCTGTCGGGCTGGCGGTTGTGGTCGTCTCGTTCGCTTTCTTGTGCTGCCGTGAACACGGTCTCGGCGCAACCACTGCAATTACGGCGGTGACCGTGTTGCTGCTGGTTGTTGTCGGCGCGACAAGCGGAGTCGTGGAGAAGCGCCTGGACGGGATCAAATACTCCGCCTATGATATCGAGAAGTCGTTCGATACACATTACGGGCATCAGGCGATCCTGTCGCGGGACAGCCTCACAATCCTTGTGACGGACAACAAGGTTGAGGCCGTGTTCCCCGGTCCGGCGGCGGCCGAGAACCTGCTGATTCCGCCGCTGTTGTACCGCCCCGCAGCTCGCGATGTTCTGTTGATCGGTCGCACCGAATTCGGGGTGGCGCAACTGGCGCGCCGTTGGCCGCAGTTGGAGCTAACGGCCCTTGATCCCCGGTGGGCGCTGTCGCATGCAGTGGATGACGTCATCCGGTTTGAGGGGGGAGGTATCAGACGAGATGACGACCCCGTTTCCTATCTCGTGGGTCGCGGCGCCGCCGAGCGATTCGATGTCATCATTGTACCTCCGGGCGAGCCGGATAATTTCAAACTCAGTCGGCTCCTCTCGGTTGAGTTCTTCAAACTGCTGCGCTGCCATCTGAAGGACGATGGAATCGCCGTCATCGTGACAGACTACGACACGGATCGCTACCTGTCGGCTGAAGTAAGAGCAATACTGGCCACGATTCACAAGGGGTTGCGGGAATCCTTTGAAGCCGTCTGGATGTGGCCGGGGGAGACGACGTTGCTGTTTGCCTCGCCGGACGAGTCGCTGGAGATTCCCGTGGATTCTCTGTTGGCCCGAGTCGCAGGTATTGGCTATGAACCACGCTACCTGAGCGAATCATTTCTGGCCGACAGGCTGGGCGAGCTAAAAATCGCGCGTCTTGAAACGGTCGCGCGGGAGCCGTCTCCGCCGGCCAACTCTCTTCAGAGGCCGGTGCTGCCGACCCTGCAGGCTGTCTACCGCTCTATGAACGGGTTCGACGGCAGGATTCTCTCAGCGTTGTTTCAGCAACCCCTGTGGCTGGCGGCTGTGCCTGTAATAGTGATTGGTCTGTGGCTGGCGCTTCTCACTGGACGGAAGAAGAGACAGCGTTTTGCGCTGTTTCTTTTTCTCGTCGGGGGTTTGGTGTCGCTGTCGCTGGAGTTGATATCCTTCTATGTTCTTCAGACTACGCGCGGGTCACTGTATTCGGAGATGGCGGCGCTTGTGGGTGTGTTCATGGCGGGGCTGGCAATAGGGGCATATTTCTCGCGAAAGGCCGGGTGCGATCATCTTGAGTACCCTGCCCTGGCCGTGCTGCTGGTGTCGACGCTGACGTTCCTATTCACTTTTCGGTCTGCAGAGCCTCAGAGTGCGCTTTACTATCATCTTATGTTCTTGTTCGCGGTGGCTCTGGCAACCGGTTCGCTCTTTGTGGCTGCTGCGGAGCGTCTCTATGGCGACATTTTTTGCGGCAACCGCGGCGCCGGTTACGCCGTAGAACTGGTCGGCTCATCGGTAGGGGCACTGATAACCATGACGGTGCTGCTACCCGTTATCGGTCTGGTGTGGCTTCTGGTGTCGCTGTCGATCCTGTTGGGACTGGCGCTGCTCGGCTCCCTGCTTACTTCAAGAGGCGGATGAATCGAACCGCTTGCTGTGTTCACATGAGACTGTCGAGCCACTGCTGCAGAAACGGCTTGTAATCGTCCCGGTATCCGACCATGCCGACCAGCCGGCCGCCACAGGTGCCAACTACGATCTTTCCGTAATAGCCGTCCTCGGTGAGAAAACCCGAATCGCCATCGAACGGCAGACCATCCGGCGCCGGCTGCAGCTTTTGCAACTCTCCGGCCAGCTTTGACCATGCGAGTGCTTTCGAGTCCGCCTCGCTCGGGGATACGAACAAAGTGACGTGCGTTGTGTCCAGCATGTAGTCCCGGCTGTAAACGCTGGTCAGGAATGTTTGTCCCAGGTACGACCCGGCCCAGTACTTGTCGGTGCTGGCCACTCTGCCCGAGTCAGGAAAGAGCGAGAAGGCCTCGGGCGGCGTCTGGGGAACGACAAACAGCTTGTTGAGAGCATAGACGAAGTTGACCAGCACCGGGTTGGTTTCGTCGGAATCATCATAGGCTACCACTCTTACCAGGTAAGGCCCCCTGACGAACTGAATACTGGACGCAGACAGGTAACCCTCAGTGCCGAGCATGATGACCTCGGCGTCCTCCGGTCGCAGCATGGAATAAAGGCCGTAGGCGTTCACACCGGAACTGAACCGATAGATATCCGCTACTATCTCAACCGAGTCCTTCTTGTAGTCCGCTGTCGCCACTTCCACGAAGCCATAGTTATGATACAGCTCCGCACCGCCGTTGATGTATTCCCAGAGGGCTTGGCCATCAAAGGACCTTACAGGGGAGATCCGTTTCAGACCGATGGCGCTGAACTCCCCGGGCAGAAAGTCAGCAGCGGCCTCTCTCGTTGCCGGCTTGTCGCTACCGCACGAGAGTAACAGTGCCGCCGCTATGGCTACAGCTATCTCTTTCTTCGCAGCAAACATACTACCACTCCATGGTTCACGTAAGTTGTTTCCTGTTTCTCTCAAGCAACAATTGCCTGTCGGGCGCGCGCGATTCCCCGATTGCGGTCACGTATATAGCCGGTTTGTCCGTTACCGGGCAGGCGAACTCGCAGGCGCCGCAGCCTGTGCAGAGTTCGGGGTCGATATATGGTCGCTTCATCCGGACTTCCACGCCGTTGCGATCAAACACGGTTTCGTCCTTCAGGTAGATCGCTTTGGGCGATGTCGGGCACCATTCCTCGCAGACAATGCACGGCTTGGCCATGGCCCAGGGGAGACAACGACCGCGATCCATAAAGGCGGTGCCGATACGGTTGGGGGGGGTATGTTCGTCTCCCACTTTCTGCGCAGTCGTAAGTTCTAATATGGCCCCCGTAGGACAGACCTCACCGCACAGGGTGCAAGTCGGCTCGCAATAGCCAATGGCCGGAATCAGAATGGGCGTCCAGATTCCTTCAAGCCCGGATTCGAGCAGGGTGGGGTGCAGGGCATTGTTGGGACAGACCCGCATACACTGCCCGCAGCGGATGCACCGAGCTAAGAAGGCCTCTTCGGCAACTGATCCAGGCGGGCGGATCAGTTTCGGGTTGGCATTAGCCTTGAAGGCATCGCCGGAGCGCACCAACGGGTAAAGAGCAAGACCCGCGGCCAGCGAGGCAACAGTCTTTCTGCGGGTGACATTGATGGCCGGTGTGGAAGCCGGGTTTTTCACGGTCACTTTCTGCTGCGGGAAGAACTTGAACTTGAGCGAACCCTGCGGGCAGTCCGCCTGGCAGTTCAGGCAGAGATGACACTCCGCCTGACGCCACCGGGCGCCTATATCCGGGTTGTCGCCCCCCTGACAGTGGAGAAGGCAGAGGTTGCAGTGATCGCACGAGCTTTCGTCCTTTTGAAGCCCGAGGATGGCGAATCGTGAAAACAGACCCAGCATGGCTCCGAGAGGGCAGATGCCACGGCACCAGAAGCGGGTGAAAACCCGGTTGAGAATCAGGATCGCCACAAAAAGCAGGCCGATAGTCAGTATTCCGTGGAAGTGTACCAGCCGGAAGTTCAACAGGTAGGGGGCGATAATATCGTATGCAAGCTGGGCGCCTCCGCCGACGTAAGGGAGGCCGAGCGATTTGGCCCACCCGACAAGCCCCAGGGCTGCACTGTGCATCGTCGGCAGCACTACCGTGCCAAGTGATCGGGCAAGCAGCGGCAACGGATCAAGCAGGCCGGTCTGGAGCGTTCCCGCCAGGGCGGCAGCGATCAGAAAGAAGAACAGGTAGAACTTGATCTTCTGATAGCTCTTGTAACGATTCGATTGAATCTTCCCTTTGCCGCGATATTTCCGCCGCTCCGATCTGATTTCCGATATCCAGTGATTCAAGGACCCCAGGGGGCATACCCAGCCGCAAAAGAACCGGCCTAAAAAGATAGTGGGAATCAGGATCACCAGCGACCACAGGAGACCTTTGTGGAGAGTGCCATTGGCCAGAAGCGTACCCAGCGCCACGAGCGGATCAAACTGAAGCGCTATGGACACGGGGTAGGGAAGCGAGATGTCCGAGATGCCTGTACTGTCAAAATCGGCCTTGAAGTTCGTTTTCAGGATCAACCAGAAGAAAACGCCAAAGAAGACCACCTGGCTGACTCTACGAAGGTTTCTGACGGTGGAGATACTCATCAGGCTATCTCCCTGTATCCGGCTGCCCGGTAGTCCATACTCCCCAGCCCGGTCTTCGCCGCCAGGACTATGTGCCCCACCCGGTCGGGCGACAGTCCCAGAAACTCGCAGGCGCGGGAATCGGCAGCGACCTGGTCGGTGGCGCAGATTACAGTATGTTCGATGTTGACGTCGTCCAGTGAGCCGCCCTGCGGCCCGCTGCGCATGAGTATGCGGGTGGCATCCACCACCGTCAGGGTGGGTCGGCAGAACGCCGCCAGATCGACAATGGACTGGTCAATCTGCTGGTGAAGCTGATGGCGCGGACCGCCCAGGATTCCGTAGAGATTCTTCATGGCGATGGTACACAAGGTCAACGAGTGCTGCTTCACGATCGGCATGTTGATCAGACGATCGGTATTGACAAAAGGGCTGAGCACAGGCCATGCTGTCAGGAGCTTGCCGCCCAGGTGCATGGTCACGAAATCGTCCTCTGAGGGAAGGAGTACACTGGCTCCGGCATTCTTGGCAGCCTCGCCGATCCCGGAACGTTGGAAACATCTCCTGGGATCGTTGCAACTAACATCAGTGACAACGACCTGCGCCGCACCGGCGGCAAGACACAGCCGCACCATTTCGCCCACCAGTACGGGTGATGTATTGGCGGCCTGAGCCTCCGTGCGATCCCAGCCGATGTTGGGCTTGATCGTTACCCGTTCTCCCGGTTGAATGAACCGCTCGGTGCCGCCGACGGCGTTCAGTGCCTTGTGCAGCGCGGCGATTGAATCCTCATCCCGGGACAGCGCGACTTGCGGTATCGAAGGTTCCGGAGCAACCTCGAAACTCTGCGTCTTCCTCCCCGGCTGAATATATCTTGATGATTGCCGCTGATCGAAGAACCACGCCGTACCGCCGGTCGCTACCACCAGCGCCACGGCCGAGGAGGTCTTCTTGATGAACTCACGTCGCTTCATGTTCAAGTTGTCGCCGGGGTTTGCTTCAGGGCCAATATACCCGGTTTCAAATGTAGCTGCAAGCCAGGCGTTCGTCCGACGCAGACTCCTTCGTGATAGTGCTACTTGTTGTCATTGTCGTTGTCCTTACCGTCGTCCCGGTGCAGCTTTACCGAAACGCGGCCACCGTCTTCTTCCGAAACGAACGGCTTGAGCCGCTCAAGTTGCTCCGGCGGCAATCGTCTTTTGCGGTAGATATCCTTCATCAAGGCGCGGCCGTCGAGAGCGAAATAGTCGTCGAGTTCCAACTCACGGGCCAAGTGTGACAATTCGGCAAAGGCGCGCGCATCCTTTGTCTTGGTAACAAACTTCTCTTCGCGAAATAGCTTGACGCGTACGTCTCCGTAGGTTCCCGTAAGAACAGTGAGATCATGGTCTTGCGCCGCCTTCATGACGTCTTGATTGAGAGCTTCGAGTTCGGTTTTCACCTGCTTTTGTCGCCTGTTAACAGCCACATAGGTGTCGGCCAGTTCCCGCAGGCGGACGGCGTCTGAGCCACCGGGCGCGTTTGCTACATCCGATGTGGTGTCGAGCATTTTCCGGTGCCGCCTGGCCGGACAGATGTCGCTGTAATCACAATAGGCGCACAAGCCGCCCTCGACAGTGGGGAAGCGGTCCAGACGCTCGGCGTCGAGTATCTTGCAGATGACCGCCCGCAGTTCTTCGACAAGGTGATCCATTTCGTCAGGGCGCATCCGGTGGCGGACTACCTCGTTTTGCCGCAGGAAGAACTGGGTCAGTTCAATCTGTTCGAGTTGGGGGTAGTTGGCCTGAACGGCCAATTGATAAATCCCCATCTGGAAAAAGAACTGCGGCTCCCGGGGGTGGGCTATTCGCTGCCCGGTTTTGTAGTCGCAGATTTCAGTTATGCCGTCGTCCCGCTTCCAGAGCTTGTCGATGTATCCGTGAATCCGAAACGGCGTGTCGGCAAGCTGGAAAGTAAGGTGCAGTTCCGTACCGAGCAGGGTACCCTGGTCGAACGGCTGGTGCCGGTCGTAATGTTCGGCAAGCATCTGTTCTCCGAGGCGGATGTAGTCGTCGACAGTATAGTAGTCCCTGGTGAGCCGGATGGATTCCCTGTCGACTTTCTCCCATTCCGCCCGGTACATGGCCAGGGCATCCTCGCGCGGCACGAGAACGCCGTCACCCCCGTGAGTGTACAGCGTTCTGAGCACACAGTGCACGGCATTTCCGAGATATGCATCGGGGCTGACACGTTTGGGCACTTCCACCTTCTCGACATACTTGAACTTGTACTGCCGGGGACAGTTGCCAAAACAGGCGAGCTTGCTGTGGCTGTATACGCTCATCTGATGTTCAACGTTTCTGTGCGCTCCGTTATGTCAGATCGAAGTCAACGTTAGGCGGCTTCGGCCGGTGTTGCTTTACGTAATGGTCCCAGAGACCGGACAGGAATCCGAATCCTAAACCAAAGTGGATAGTCGGGAAGATCAGCGGGCCAAAAAGCAGACAACCCGTGTGATTCTCCTTGTGAGCTAAATAGGCCGAGAAGAAAACCGTCATCAGCAAATAAACTCCCACGCCGGTCTTAAGCAGGGAGACTGCCCCGGACGAGACCAGCGACAGCAGCCCAAGTAGAACAAAGCCCGCCACACCGGCGCCAGCCAGCCACTGAACAGGGGAAAACAGCCGGTGCTTGTGCGAGAACCGGAATTGGCCCTTCCCATATCGAACCATTTGTCGCCAGAGACCGGCCAGGCTTGAGCGGGGATAGTAGAGCACCCGCAACCTTGGCGAAATATATGCCTTGATGCCGGCCTGATGCACGCGATAGTTGAAATCAACATCCTCGTAGACGTCAAACGCCTCGTCGAAATAGCCGATTTCGTCAAAGACCGATCGGTGGTACATAGCCCCCGATGACGTCGGGTCCACCACGCCCTCAACAGCGGAGTATATCTCAGAGCCGGGTTTGTGACCGAATATGGATGCCCGGCACAGGGCGACTGACTTTTCGAACTCGCCGAGATCGGGCGGCGTCAGCGGCTGCGGACGACAGAGGCATTTCGCCCCGGTCTTTTTGAAGATGTCGACCATGTCCTGCAGGAGGGTCTTGCCGGGCAGAGTGGTGTGACCGTCAAGAATCAGGATGTAGGGCGCGCTGCTGTTCCTGACGCCGATGTTGCGGCCCGAGGAGGGGAGTCGGGGATGGTTGTCCAGGAGTTGCAGGGAGCCGAACCGGTTCTTGAAAGATTGCACTATCTCCCGCGTGCCGTCTGTGGAGCCGCCGTCCGCGACCACTACTTCGACGACGTCCATTGGGTAGTCCTGCATATACACCTGCTCGAGGGTCTTGCCGATGAACTTAGCTTCGTTCAGAGTGGGCATTACGATGGCGATATCGAATTTCGAATCGCTGGACGCCACGGGACCGAAATCCTTTCCGACAGGTGTGTTTCTCGCCATCTTGAGGCGCAGCGGGCCACCGGTGCCGTGCAGCGGCCGTCGGGTAATTATAGAACTGACGCACCTCCCGGACAACAAAAAACCGCGGCCTGCACGAAGTGGTCGGAGTTAGTCACGGGTTGAATTCCCGTTCCAAACAAGTTTGAAACGGCCACCCGCCGAAGACTGGATACCCAGTCTTCAAACACAGACCTGGATTCCGGGTCAAGCCCGGAATGACGAGCTTATCGTTCTGCCGGGTCTTGTGACTCCTCGCTCCGGTTCCTAATCATGTTTACGAACAACCTAGTGTAGTGCGTCATAAGTCTCT
>JAGLXI010000019.1 GCA_023132995.1 Candidatus Zixiibacteriota bacterium
CCGGACACCAGGACAAGCCTCACAGCGGCCTGAGTGACCGCGTACGCAACTTCAAGAAGCTCGTCCTGATTCAGGCTCTCGCCCGCCACGACAACAAGGTCAGCGCCGCTGCCCGCGAACTCCGCCTGGATCCTTCGAACCTGCGAAAAATGCTCAGGGAATTTCGAATCGACCACGGTTGATTCTACCGGCCCCACGGCCGCCAAAACGGGTGTATTTGACCCGAATCAATACCTAAGCCGGGAGGCCGCGCGGGAACCGGTTGTTTCTCAACAAGATATGAGGTTTGAGCTATGCGTGTTGCTCGGCACACACTTTGCGTGCATTGACACTGGCCTGTGGACAGTGCCACCCGAGGCCCACGGCAGCGACTGTGTGGTTATTTGGCACTGTTCACTGAAAAGCAACGAGCGGTCATGGATATATATAGTGATCCCTCTTGGCCGGAGGGGGGACAAGAGGGGATTAGAGAGACAGAGAGGCAAGTAGTTAAGTCAAGGGCAGGCAACATTAACCGTTAGGGCATGGGCTGCGGGCATTGTGGCGACGGTTCTCGGACCACAATATCGGCAGAGTATTTGAGAAGTTACATTGTCCGACAGGACAATGTGAACAAGAAAAGACCCCCCCGGCGGGCACCGGAGGGGCAGAGTAATAGACACCAAACATACCGGGGGAGGGGGGGGGATACGGCAATGTTTGGCATTATCAATATATGCTATTCGAATCCAATGTCAAGTCCATTAGCGTTTTCTCCGCCGACCCGTTGGGCAGCCTGACAGCAGAACACTAACCGCGCCTCGCAGGCTCCAGATGTCTTCCCCACAGAGGGCCACCAAGCAGGCAAACCTCGTACAATCAAACGTGACAACAGACTGTGAAGGCAGCGCTGTCCATAGCAGTATGACGTCGAACTTTGACCAGTCGGGTGGCATGAATGCGCTCAGCAAACAGAACGCCCCTCCGGTCAGCAGTGCTCAATGTGGTTCTGACCGAAGGGGTTGTGAAAGTGCAGTGGAGGGGAAACCACACCCACGTCTGTCTTGGTGCGGGTTTTCCGTTCCTACAAGCAAACAGGTGGCGGCCCTTCGTTGAACATGTGGTCTACTAAATAGACTATATCAGCTATGTCAATGAGACCGCCCGAGGCGTCCATATCGGCAGCCAATAACTGCGGCGGTTCAGGTCCCGAGTTGAACATGTAGTCGACCAGCCAGACCAGGTCAGCGATATCGATCACCTCCTGACCATCCCCGTTGATATCCCCGCAAATGAACTCGAAGTAGGACACGGTGAAGGTCGCCGATGTCGACGAGTTGACCGCAGCATCCTCAGCGATCACCTTCCAGTAGGTCGGGACACCATCAGTAAGCGGGTCAGGCACTACGAGTTCGGACACATCCAGGCCGGAATACTCGTGCGTGGCCGGACCGGCGGCAAAAGCCGGGTCGATGGAGACCAGAAGTGTGTACGACACCGGTGTCCCTCGTTTGGTGGACTCCGTCCAGTCGAACAGCGGCGTGGAATAGCCGGTCATCGACTGATCTTCCGGCAACAGCAGCACCGGCTGTTCGGGCGGGGTCTCGTCAATAACGAAGCTCCATCCCGGCGAATACTCCGAACTGTCCATGCTCACGTTGTCGAACACTTTAACCCGCCAGTAGTATATTCCGTCCGCAAGTTGCGACATGGGCTCGTAGAAATTGGTATCGAGCTCCCATGAGACCAGGT
>JAGLXI010000190.1 GCA_023132995.1 Candidatus Zixiibacteriota bacterium
TCTACTATTTGGGGAAGCTTACGCCAGCAGGAGCGAATCCGGAATCTTGTCAGGGTCGACCTTTATATAATATGTTCCTTCTTCCTCTGTAATAATCAATCGCACCATACCCATCCACTTCTCGATTGACGCGCAATAGCAAGAAATCCTCTCCTGGTTCAACTGCCAAGGCTGGGTCGGGATCTCGGCACGATCACACTCCCATTCATAGACCCAATAGACTACCCAGTCATTCAAGTAAAGATACTGATACTTCCCCCACCCAAGACTGTCCCAGTCGTAAACGTACTCCCAAAGCGCCGTATCACAGTGTTCCTGGCCGTCAGGCATGCGAGTGTAACGCACATAGACGCCGTTTTCATTGAGGAACAACAAGTCAACACCGCATTTGTGATTTGCGCTGTAGAATCCCGGAACCTCTGCTTGCTCTGCCGGCATCGCGCAGTGCAGGCAAGTTGCTGCAATTACTGCAAGGCAGAAGACCACCGCCATCCGGCTTCGGACCCTCGGGGCTGTCAACTCGTCAGTCGTCATCAAAGGCCGCCTGTGGTTTGGAGACTGGCCGTTCGTTTCTTCTTCGGTACCCCTACAGAGGTACCCCACCCAGAGCGACAGCGTCGGGTGGGTTTAAGATATCCCACCTGTCGCTTCGCTTTAGGTGGGCTACCAATATGTCTGCTTCTTCTCCTATGGCCGGCAGGTGCGACAGGGATTGTAACCCTCGTAGATCGCCTCCTCACGCGTCTGGAAAATCCGGTAGCTGCCCGCCTTAAGATCGGCCACGGAGCGACAACCGGGACGGTGCAAACGGAAGCGCCCATGCCTGACAATGTAATAGCTCTCCGGTTCGTGAGGAATCGAGA
Organism: Candidatus Zixiibacteriota bacterium; assembly: GCA_023132995.1. Lineage (GTDB taxonomy): Bacteria > Zixibacteria > MSB-5A5 > GN15 > FEB-12 > JAJRTA01. The sequence goes on from JAGLXI010000190.1 coordinate 864, forward strand.
ACAGGCCGACCTTGTTGTCCATCGCCCGCCTCTGCGCAGTCAGAAACCTTTTTATCCGGGGACGGTCAAGCTCGCTCTTTTTGAACAGCAGGAGATAGGCGAGCCCGTTTTCCAGAATGGCCTCACTGACGGAGACGGAATCGACATAGATGAAACCTAACAGACGGCCATACTTGTCACGCCGCTTGTCGGCGAATTCGATACGGGCCTTCCTCCCGAGCACCATCTTCTCAAGAAACGCCGTCGCTTCATCGTGCAAAGGTGAGCCTTTCTCAGGCGTGTCAATGTTTGCCAGACGCAGTTTGTCGCCTCCCCGCAGCCGCACGGTATCACCGTCAATTACCTCCACGATTGTCAACCTGTCGTCCTCCTTCACTTCCGGCTGGGTATTCTGCGCCACGCGGAAAACGATGATCAGCCCCACCGAGAAGACCACCGCAGCCCACCTGGCGAAGCGGCCCCTCGTCCACCGGACTGCCCTGTTATACGACTGAGCCATCAACACGCACCTCCGAATAGCCGCGGCCGGTAGGCCTTACCTCGAAGAGTTCCTCGACCTGGTCCCTCAGCTCCTCAATATGTGTTATCAACAATATCTGGGGAAACCGGTTTTTCAGATTTCCCAGGGCCTTTATGATGAGTCCCTTGCGCTCCGAATCCTGGGAACCGAACACCTCATCGAGAATAACGAACGACCGGCTCAAGCCCGCCGAGTCGGTCAGGGCCAGTGAAATCGCCAGCCGCAGGCACAGGTTGGCAAGGTCCTTCTCGCCGCCGGAGAACCGCTCCACGCCGAAGAACTGCCCGCCGTCCATGACTCGCAGGTCATAGTTTTCGTCCAGTTCGACCAGGCTGTACTTGCCGTCGGTCATCTCAGAAAACAGGCCACCTGCCAGATCGGCCAGGGTGGGCCGGATACGGGCAATGAGATGTTTGCGGAACTCACCGAAAAGCCCGGCCAGTTTCTCACCATAGTAGTGGGCGCCGCGGGTCTCCTCCAGGTCGACCTCGAGTTTCTTAAGCGAGTCTCTCTGTTCGCGTTTTATTTCCAATTCCCGCTGTGCCAACTCGATCTCTTTGGACATAGTGAGCAGGCTGCTGCGAGCGGATTCGGTCTCCCCTCTGGTCGTTTCCAGATTCGTCGCGGCCGCCTCATACGATTCTTCTCTGTAATTGAGGCTCTCACGTTCCGCGAGCAGCCGGTCGAGCGACTGCCGGTTCGCCTTCAGCTTGCGCTGGAGTTCCTGAAGGCCTTTTTCCACTTGCGGTTTTCGAGTCAGGCTGCCGGTCAGCCGGTCGCGTTTTGATTCGGCTTCCTCAAGTTGTGCCAGCCGCGCCGTGAGGTCATCGAACACTCTCTGGTCAAACGGGATTTCATCCAGTTGACCGGCCAGCTCCGAAACCTGGGCGTCCAGACTTGCCAGCCGGCGCGAGATTTCTGCCGCCCTCTGCTGAAGCGAGTGATTCTCTTTTGAGAGAGCGTCGCGGTGGATAACCGCCTCGTACCTGGCATGGGTGTCTTTTTTCAACTCGGAAACCAGCCCCCGCAGTTTGTTGCCCTCGGCCAGTTTCGCTTCGAGCTTTGACGCCGTGGATTGAAGGTTCTCAGTCATCTGGGCCTGTTCACGTTCAAGATGTCCGCGGATGGCGGGCAGATCGTCGCCCAGGGGACGGTGACAGCGATCGCAGACAGAATCCGGCCCAAACTCGGCGATAGCCTCCATCTGGCTGGCAAGTCGCCTTAGGTCCTTGTCGAGGGCCATCCTGGCGCCCTGCAGGTGTGAGTATTCCTCTCTTGCCCGTTCAAGCATAGCCTCGTGGTCTTGCAGGCGCTCAGCAATGTCGGCGGGAATCCGGCCGACGGCGGTTTCAAACGCCCCTATGCGGTCCTCATTGGCGACTATTACCTGTTGCGTTTGCTGGAGCTCTTGTCGGGCATCCTTAGCCTGCAGTTCCAAACCCGACCGGAGAGTGAGCTTGCTCTTGTTTTCCTTGTGCCTTTCCAGGCTCGCCCTGATATCCGGCAGGTCCCGCAGTCGATTCTCGAGCTCTTTCAAGTCCGCCTCTGAGGCAGCCAGTTCGGCCGCTTCCCGGGTCAGATTCTCCCTTTGTTCATCGAGAGCCGTCAGGGCCGTTTGCTCAGCCTCGATCTTGGCTTCCCGTTGCAGCCAGGTCGACCTTGTCTCCTGAAGCTTTGAGAACTCCGAGACGGCCTGTTTCAATACAGACTCGGCGTCTTTCAGCGCTGTGGCCCGAACCTCCTTCCGGGAGTTCAGTTGCTCCAGGCTTTCGCCTAACTGCTCGATCCGGAGCCTCACCTCCTGTGACTGAGCCAACTGCCGTTCCATGAAGGCTGCCTTTTCGGCTGCCAGGCGGGTGTCTTCCTTGACCCGGTTGACGGCTTTGTCCAGCCGCTCGATGCCAAGCATCCCCGCCAGATGGTCCCTTCTTTTCGACGGCTGCAGATCGGAGAGGGCGTTAAGTTCCTGCTGACGAGCTAAGAAGGAAGTCATAAACCCCCTGAAATCCAAACCTAAGAGTCGGCGCACGTAGGCCTTGGTCTCTAATACTCCCACACATTCCGGGGCCCCGTTGCGATACAGGCTCACCTCCGGTCTGCCGGAGCAACCCACCAGGCGACGGACTACGCGGTAGTTTTCATCAGCCAGGCCGAATTCGAGGGCAACCTCGCAGTTGTCGTCCCCAGACGCGGACTGCGATTTTATTTCGTCTTTGCCGCTTCTGGCCGCTTGGTTGCCGTACAGTGCCCAGGAAACCGCTTCCACCAGCGAGGATTTGCCCGCCCCGTTGGGACCGATAATGCCGATCACCCGGTCCGGGAAACTGAGGCGGGCCTTTCTAATCACCCGGAAGTTGCTGATTGTCAATGACATCAGACGCATATCAAGCTCTTATGTACCGCTTTTTCGGCTCGTCTGTCAAGCATTCTTGGGGCAGACGGGGCGTCTGCCGCCCACGGAAACCGCTTGTCCTGACGCCGAGACCGGCCGGCGTCGGATTTCCGAGGGGT
>JAGLXI010000191.1 GCA_023132995.1 Candidatus Zixiibacteriota bacterium
ATCTTCGTTACGGCAAAGGAGGCTTTCTTGAGTTCGGCAATGCATGCCTTGGCTTCTTTTTCGGAGGCTATCCAGGTCTTCTTAGCGCCGGTATCAATCGGGCTGGATACTGTTTTGTCGTCAATCCGGTAAAGCCGCGCGGTGAACTCATCCTTGCCGGTGGTTGCCAGGAGGGCGGCGATATTCCAGTACTCCTGCTGCGAGAAGGCATTTATCTCGGCCTCGCGCTCACATACCAGCCGCAGGGCTACCGACTGCACTCGACCTGCTGAGAGGTTGCGAGCCACCGTCTTCCACAGGAAAGGCGAAACGGTGTAGCCTACTATGCGATCCAACACCCGGCGGGCCTGCTGGGCGTTGACCCGGTTCATGTCAACAGCACGTGTGTTTTTCATCGCCTCCAGAACCGCCGACTCGGTAATCTCATTGAACGCTACCCGAACGAACTCGGCCTTGGTGCCGTCTTTCAGGCAGTTGGCGACGTGCCAGGCGATGGCCTCACCTTCCCGGTCCGGGTCGGGAGCGAGGTAAATCGTATCCGCTTTCTTGGCAGCCTTCTTAAGCTTGCTGATGACTTTTTCTTTGCCCTTGATAACCTGGTATTCGGGCTTGAAGCCATTGGCGGGATCTATTCCAAGCTTTGATTTGGGCAGATCAATGATATGCCCGACGGTCGCAAGGATGTCAAACTCTTTTCCCAAAAAGCGAACAAGAGTCCGCGTCTTTGCGGGTGACTCGACAATTACCAGGTTCTTGGCCATTTGGATTCCAGCGTTTGGGTTCGATGAGAGTTTTATGTACTTACATCGAATCGGGACGCTCAAACTTTACTTTTCCCTCCAGAACTTCTCTTAAGGCCACCATCGTGATCTTGCGGGCATCAATCTGCACCTCAGGGTCTTCCTCCATTCGCTCCAGGGCCGCCAGTCGCACCGCGTTGAGCCTGCGAGCGTGTTGTGAAGCGACAATCACCGCTTCGTAGCTGTTCAAATCGAGCTTGCTTATGTCCTCAATCGAGAATAATGGCATTTGATCCTCCAGGAATTATGTGAAAGCCTAACCGGAAATCCTCTTCATTTGTTCCGGGTTAAGTTTGTCCGTACGGCAGTGATGTGCCTCAACGATGCTCAGCACCCGCGAGACCGCCTCGCTAAGCTCTTTATTTACAACGACATACTCAAACCGGGGGTATAGTCTCATCTCCTTTCGGGCATTTTGGAAGCGCACGGTAAGGTGATCACTGGTCTCGGTGCCTCGCTTCCTCAGTCGCTGTTTGAGGGATGCAATGGACGGCGGCAATATGAAAATGGTTAGGGCATCAGGGTACTCTTTTTTTAGCCTGAGGGCGCCCTGGACATCAACGTCCAGCAGCATGATATCTCCCTTTCCCGGTGCTTGCTGAAGCGGCCGGCGCGGCGTTCCATAATGATAAAGATGTACCTTGAAATGTTCGGCGAAGAAATCGGCCGCGACCAACTGCTGGAACTCGTCCTCGTTGACGAAAAAGTACTCCCGGCCATTTCTCTCCCCGGGTCGTTTCTGACGGGTTGTATATGAGACCGAGAACCGCCAACCCCGATCCCGGCGAGCCGGGGACAGCAATTTTCTGCAGATCGACGTCTTCCCGCCGCCGGAAGGTGACGAAACAATGACGATCTTGCCCGGCTTGCACTGGAGGCGCCTTCTCGCTGGTTGCGTTTTGACAGATCGGCTACTCAACGTTCTGAACGAGCTCCCGGAGTTTTTCGATTTCTTCCTTGACCGAGATCGATGCGCGTGTGATCTCAATGTCGGCGGCCTTGGAAGCTATCGTGTTGGCTTCGCGATTCATCTCCTGCAGGATGAAAGTGAGTTTCTTACCGGACGGTTTCTTTGCCTTCAGATTCCTCCCGGCCTGGTCGAAATGACTGAGCAGCCGCGTGCATTCTTCGGAGATGTCCGTCTTCTCGGCGATAATAGCGATCTCCTCCTCCAACCTGCCGTTATCCGGACCCGGCCGATCAAGGAGAGCGTTGATCTTGGCCGTCAGTTTGTCGCGATGGCTTATCGCTGAATTAGCCGACAGGGTTATGATCTGCCTCGTGAGTCCGACTAGAACCTTCAACCGCTGAGCCATATCCCGCGCCATAGCGGCCCCTTCACGATGCCTCATTCGGCTCAACTCGGTAACGGCCTTGCGGACTGCGCGCTGCATCCCGGACCAGATAATGTCTTCGTCGAAATCCTCCCGCTCCGGAGTACCGATCTCCGGCAGAAGCAGCAGGTCGCGCAATTGAATCTCACCGGACAGCTTCAACTTGAGCTTGAGCGCCTTGAGCTGCTCGTAATAGGCACGCGCCGCCCTCTTGTTGATGGGATATTTGTCGGGGGAAGTCTCGGGTTGCTCGAAACCAACGAAAAGGTAGACCTTGCCGCGGTTCAACTTGCTTGAAACAAGTTCACGCAGGTTGTGTTCGAAGACAGAGAACTGCCGCGGCATTCTGACCGACATCTCCAGGAAGCGGTTGTTGACGCTTGATATCTCGACTTTGAACTTCCCGGCCCGGGTCGTCAACTCGGCCCGGCCAAATCCGGTCATTGACTCCATAGGTTACCTTTCAATCAGGATCGGGCACAAAAGAAGCGGTTTGCCCAGCCCTTGTCAACCGATAATCGCTTGGAAAGGTCACCTACACCCTGGATTTGCGCCATATTTTCGATTTGCGCAGATCAACCAGCGCGCCGGAGACAGTCTCCCTTATGCTCGGTTTCCGTATACTGGCAAGCCGTTTCAGGGCGAATTCTATCCGCCGTGCCGACCGCCGGATGATTCTGACCTTCCGAGTGACATCCGAATCCATGCCACGACCGTTGTTCAGGATCAGTTCCGAGATCCCCAGAATGGTCATAAGGGGGTTGTTGATCTCGTGGGAAAGGGTTGCAGCGGCCAACGTGAGGGAGTCTGCCCGGCTCGCTGCCTGTGTCCCGCTCGCGTCAGGGGAGTCCGCAATACTTGACGGCGGGTGCTTGACAAGAGTGTCGATTACCGATCCCAGGGACTCGGGAAAGGAATTGTCTTTGACCAGGAACCGGACGGAGTTCGAAAACCTGGTGCCGGAGTTCGGGCGCTCCGAGTTCTCCGAGACAAGGACAATGACGGGCATTGCACGCCGACCCCGACGAATGCCGTCAAGTATCTCAAGCTCGCGGAATCCGGTCAGATCAGCGTCGACTATGGCAAGATCGAATTCTTCCTTTTTCACCAGGTCCAGAGCGACCTTCCCGGTTTTGGCTCTGCGAACGCTGCTCGTTCCACTGCACCTGGCCACTTCTCGTTCTATTAGCAAAACCCGGTAGTGATTCTCATCGGCGAGTAGTATTTTCAGATTCGGTGTCATTGTCGATTCCAAAACTAACAGGGATCCGCGGGTAACGTCACCGTCACCGTGGTTCCCTGGCCGATTTCCGATGACACGGTAATCGTGCCCCCAAGTGTCTTCACCAGTTCTCTGGTTATGGCCAACCCCATTCCGCTGCCGGGCGGAGTAGCTTGTTCGTCACCGGCCACTCGGAACAGGAAATCAAATATCCTGCTGCAATGCCGTGGCTCTATCCCGATGCCCGTGTCAGTGACGTTGATCCGGCAGAGGCCATCATTAATAGAGGCCGTTACGATTATCTGTGCCTTGCCGTGAGGGCTGAACTTGACGCAGTTCGACATCAGGTTCCGCAGTATGGTGGTGAGCCGGTTGCGGCAGGTCTGTATTGCGGGCAATTGTTCTAAATCGCAGTTCACATCAGCCCCTGGGAAAAGCCTGCGTACGTCCTGCAAAGCTGCGAATACAAGGAGGTTAAGATCGGCCAGTTGGATTTCTTCGCACTCCTCTTTCTGATCAAGCATCGTTACCACATCGTCTATCGTGAGATCAAGAACTCGTGCGGCCTGGTGTAGTTTTTCGAGCCTGGCGCTACCGCCTTCGCCTAATTGCCGGCGGTATTTGTGGCTCAGCTCTTCTGAGAGGCCCGTGACACTTTTAAGTGATGATCGCAAGGCCGTCGTCACTGAGCGCCACAACCGGCAGTCCGAGCCGGCGGGCGCCGATTCCTGCCCCGGCTTAACCGGGGGCATCAACACGACACAGGCGCTGTGATCGTCTTGGTAATCCGAAAGCCGGCTTGCGATCAGGACGGACGACTCTCCCGATGGAAGCTTGACTGGGATTCTCAGGTCGTCATTCGATTGTTCGTCGGCCGATGCGGAGAGATATGCGGCCAGCCGCTCCACCACCGGCGACGAATCGTCGCCTTCAAGGAGCCCCGCAAAGTCCTGGTATTGCTCGCCGGGACTGCAATCACCAAGCATGGCGACCAGGGCGGGATTATAGCCCACTGTCTGACCATCCGGATCAATCAGCAGTGCCCCTATTCCCAAATTGTCCAGGAATCCGACCGTGAACTTCACGTCCACTTCCGGGTCTGTGCGGTCACCGGACGGAGGGGCGCTGCGCGTCAACATGGTAATCAGACGGAGCGCCAGTCTCACCCTGGCTACGGCCGCTGCTCCCTCGGCAGGTTGCATTTCGGCAGGATAAATCAGACGCAGAAGATACGGATCGGCGCCGTGAAGTTTCATCGGAGTCACGAACTCGCTTGGCGCGGTACCTTCTTTCTCTACGGCTTCCCTGACGGCATATTCGTCGGTAAAGGTGTACTCGGCGCCTGTGCGCGCGAGGCGCTCGTGCAACGCGGTCACTTCGGGAATGGACTCGAATACGAACTCGTCGGGGCTATTGTCGCATGAACCGGAGCGCGGCTCAAGCACATTATCTTTCGTCAGGTAGAGAGCGGCCTGGCAGGCGCCGGAGAACCTGCGCAGCGATTCAAGAATGGCTTTGCAGTCGTGAAGCGACTCAAAGCTTAGCAGCTCTTCGAGGAAGTCCTCGTAATCCAAGGCTGCGGCAACGGCGATCACGGGCTGCGCGGCCGGTTCCACATCAAGGATGAGTTGGAAGTTGACCGGATTCCCGGCAATGAAATTGAGTGAGACGATACTTCTTGCCACCACCGGTCGTCCCTCGCGGCTGATAAGGGTTATGGTGGTCGTATCATAGAACGTCTCGTAGTGGTTGCGCTCTGAAAGAAGACTGTCGATCTTCTCCTGAGAGTTCTTGTCGAGAAAGTCCGGAAGCGATTTGCCGAAAAGCTCTTCCTTGGTATAACCGAGAAGTCGCTCCGTTTCCTCGTCGATGTAAACGAAACGCCCCTTGAGATCGATCTTGCACACTGCACAACGGGTGAAATCCGCTGTGCGAGTGGTCGTGCTGGCAACCATGTGGTTCTTCGTTTAGTCTGTCTTTAACAGCTTCAGCATGGCCGTCCGACGGCTGGTCTCGACATACATGAGATAGACGCCGGCTGCGACAGCCGCACCGCTACGGTTGTGGCCATCCCAGTGAACCATGCCCCATTCCCTTGTTACATCGGCAGATGGGCCGAAATGGTTGACTTGTTCCCACACTTTTTCACCAGCGCTGTTGAATACTGAAACAGACCGAAACTCACCTGCCGCCGGACTGAGAAAGACCCGCACCGAGTCGGCGAAAGGGTTCGGCCCGGCAAAGATGGCATCATCAGACGAGCCGTAGGTTTCGAGAATAGCATAGGTGGTATCGACGGTCTGGCCGAAGTCGGCAATCAGGCCAAACCGCGCCTGCAGAGGGTTTAGCTCCGAGCCGGTCACGGAAAGCAAACCGGTGCCATCGCCCAGATCCTCAAGCTCAACCCCGACCGGGAGATCGAATGCCGTCAGCAAGGGTATGATCTCGGTGCCACCGGAGGTGGTTATGATGACCTCCACCTCCTGGCCGACCTGAACCTGAACAACGCCTATGGGATTAAGCCGTAGCACGTCGGCTGCGCGGAAGGCGCTGAACAGGCCATAACCGAAATCGTTGTCCGGCGTTGCGTAACGGCTGGCGGTGCTGAGTATCATGTCGAATAGGTGCCGAGCGGTCCTGGCGGGGTCGTGTTCCATCGCCAGCGCCGCCCCTCCGGCCACTAATGGCGCCGAGAACGATGTCCCGCTCAGGTAGGTATAGCTCCCCGTCGCCGAGCGAGCTGCATAGACTCCGACGCCCAGTGTTGACACGTCAGGTTTGATGCGGCCGTCGGCGGTGGGACCAGGCGACGAAAACCAGGCCAGGGTCGAGTCGGCCCGCACGGCCCCGATGGCCAGCACGGAATCGCCGTCTGCCGGTAGTGAGATATGTGGCCACTGAGCGTTGTTGCGTTCGTTGCCCGCCGACGTTATCACCAGGATGTTCCTGGAGGCAGCCATGTCGGCAGCGATTGTGATAAGCGCCGAGTCGCCGTTGAGTTCATCAAACGCGTACGAGCCGGTGTCGCTGAAGACGTAATATCCGAGGGAGGAAGTGATGATATCGGCGCCGATAGAATCGGCCCACTCGGCCGCCGCTATCCAGTTGTCCTCCTCCAGCTTTATCTCGGTGCCGTCGCACGTTATTTCCGTCTTGGCCAGGATGTAGTCCGCCCCAGGTGCAATTCCGATCAGAGTATCCGGCATGTTGCCGGCTATCACACTCCAGACGGCAGTGCCGTGGTAGTTCTGATGATTCCGTTCCGAGTTTTCCGGGCAGTCCATGCCATTTACGTCGGTATCGAGATTGATGAAATCATAGGTGGCAATAACGCTGACAGAGTCAAGAGCCGGGTGATCGACATCGAATCCGGTGTCAAAGATGGCAATCATAACTCCGGTGCCGGTCAAGCCCAGGCGATGCAGCCGGTCCGTCTCGATAAACTGGTTTTGCAGCAGCGATTCTCCGTAGGCATACTCCTCGGCCGACAGGGGCGCTATGTGTCGGGGAGTCTTCGCTACATCTTCCATGAAACCGGTCTTGAGAGTCCTCACCAGGTCAATACGCTCGACAAACGGCAGGGCTGCCAGTTTTCCCATCTGGCTGCTGTCGGCATAAACCGACACGGCTCGCAACCACCGCGAGGCATGTCTGATGAATACGCCCGTGTTCTCGATCTCGGACAGCGCCTGATCAGAGATGGGGTAATCATGGGAATCGATGAGAAAGCCGGTCGAATCGACTTTGCCTCGCCTGGCGAGAGCCTTGACCGTCATGGCAATCGGCTCGTCGGCTATCGCGTCGGCCCCGAGGAAAACCCAGAAGATCATGGGGAAATCACCGGCTTGGCTTGCAAGGGCGCCAAGAGCCCGGTCACTGAACTTCGGCGATTCGGCCCTTTGCGCGAAGGCAAGGGGAATGGTCAGCAGCACGGCGGCAATAACGGAAGCAATCGTTCTCATATCGATCATGACCTCGTCAGCTATTGTATGTTCCAAAGCCCGGAGAAGCCACAGGGCCATTGCGCTTCATAGGCGCGCAGCACCCGGTAGCCGTCGAGCCCGTATTTTTCAAACAAGGCAATCGTGGCCAGGTAACGAGCCAGACCCCGATCGGAAAGCGGCCCCGTCTCGGCAGTGGTCGGGATCGAAAACCAGCAGTCGGCGATATGCACCGCCAGCATGGCATAGAGCATGGATGAATCGGCCACGCTCTCGGGAAGGACAATAAGCGTGGCGGAGGTATGATCCCCGGCAGGGCACGGGCCGGCGGAGACGGTGAGGTCCGGGCGGGGGAATCTCCCCAGCCACCGCCCATACTGCCGCACCAGTTCAGCGACCGACGCCACAACAAACCCCGCCCACAGCGAGCCGATCTCCGCGGGATAGCAGGTTTCAATCGTAAGGCTGTCGACATAAGCCCGGTCCCGGATAAGGCGCTTGC
>JAGLXI010000192.1 GCA_023132995.1 Candidatus Zixiibacteriota bacterium
GACGGAAAGGAAGGGACGTACTTGCGGCCATCATACTCGATCTGGTGCTTGTTTACGACATCCACATAGACGCTGTCGTTGTCGGGCGGAGGCAAAAGACCATAATGTTCCTTGTCATTGAACAACTGACCCGGATGTGCCAGTGACCACGATGAATCCATTTTCAGCACTACGGTGAAATCGGCCGGTTCACCGGCGTTTTCCAGGTTGGACAGCGAGTCGTCTGAAACCGCTCGGATGTCCTGAAGAGCGCACACTCGGGGGAACCACCTGATGAACTGAGCTGGTTCAGGTTTGCCGTTAGATGACGGGCAAGCGGGAACTCGCGCCGTATAGGTCATCAGGAAAAAGCCGGTCTCCCCGGGGTTCAGTTCGGTCGGCAGACAGGCCTTCATGCGGTTTCCGTTGAAAACCAACTCGCTGTCCAAAAGCGGCACACCGTAGAACAGAACCGAATCCAGGCGAAGATACGCGGCCTCTGATGATGGATGCGCCCCCGATTCGCGACTACCGTCCGCCGCAGGATGAGGGCTGGTGGTGTCGTAGGGGCCGATTGCCGGGAGGCCGAAGTCAAACCGGATTTCCGACAGATTTGAATCGGTAAGATTCCGGCAGGACACCTCGAACCTGGCGCGCACCAACAGCGACTCCGGCAGAACGTCGGCCCTGATGGTGTACTCAACCGAGGAACGGGGAACGGGCCGTCGTGGCCCGAGCGGGTGCTCATCTGCCTGCAGGCGGGAACCGGCCGCCAGGTTCAGGGCAACCGTCAGGCAGAGGGCGGCGATCAGTGTGACGCAACGCATGATTACAGCACCTTGGCCAGGAATTCGCGCGTTCGGGGGTTTTCCGGGCTGACCAGAATCACGTCGGGAGGACCAGCCTCAACGATCCTGCCCTCGTCGAGAAATACTACACGGTCGGCAACTTCCCGGGCGAATCCAATCTCGTGGGTAACCACTAACATTGTCATACCCTCGTCGGCCAGTTGTTTCATCACTTCCAGGACCTCCCCGATCATCTCCGGATCAAGTGCTGAAGTGGCCTCGTCAAAGAGCATGATTTTGGGATTCATGGCCAGGGCGCGGGCAATCGCAACCCGCTGCTTCTGTCCTCCGGAGAGTTGCGCCGGGAAAGCGTCGATCTTGTCCGCCAGACCGACTTTGCCAAGGAGCTCCCCTGATATCCCGGCGGCTTCGGTCTTCGTTCGGCCGCGAACGACTACCTGGGCCAGGTTGACGTTCCCCAGCACCGACAGATGCGGGAAGAGATTGAACTGCTGGAACACCATGCCGACTTCAAGCCGAACCTGGTGTATCTTCCGATGGTTACGGTCTATTTGCAGGCCGTCAATCACGATCTCCCCGCTCTGGATTTCCTCGAGAGCATTCAGACAGCGCAGCAGGGTCGATTTACCTGAGCCGGAAGGCCCGATAATGACCACGACCTCCCCCCGGTCGAGGGCCAAGGTCACGCCGTCGACAGCGGTGACATCGGCAAACCGACGCACGACATTCTTCATCTCAACCAGCATCGCGCTTCACTCCGTAGCCGTGAACAGCATACCGCGCCTCAATACGGCGCACCAGCCTGGTCAGCGACAGCGTCAGGATCAGATAGATCAGTCCCACGACCAACCAGGTGTGGAAATCGAGGAAGTTCTGATTGGCGTATTCGCGCCCAGCGCGAGTGAGTTCGCGCAGACCAATTATAGAGACCAGCGAGGAGTCCTTCAGACAGGCGATAAACTCGTTGCACGCCGGGGGGATGACAATCCGGATCGACTGCGGCAGAATAATGTGGCGCAGCGTCTGCCAGCGCGTCATCCCCAACGACATGGCCGCCTCGTGCTGACCGTAGTCGATGGCCTGCATCCCGGAACGGAATATCTCCGCCATGTAGGCGCCATAGCAGACCCCAACCGCTAAGATGCCCGCCACAAAGCGGTCCAGGTTAATAAATTTGCCCAGCCCAAAGTAGAAAAAGAAGATCAACACGAGAAGCGGTACACCGCGCAGCACGTTGATGTAAGCGCCGGAGATCAGGCGCGTCAGGCGGTTGGGAAGAATCCGCGCAATCCCGAATAGCAGACCCAGCACGAGTGCGATGGCATAGGCGCAGACGGTGATCAGGATTGTCCAGTGGACAACCTGAATAAGGTAGTAGGCTATTTTTGAGAGAATCTCGAATTGTTCAACGAGCCAGGTCATACTGCTCCAGATGTTTCCGGCTCAAGCTACGAAAGATGTCCCCCGCCGTCAAGCGGGTGAGAGGGGACTGTCAAGGCAAAATAGAAATGT
>JAGLXI010000193.1 GCA_023132995.1 Candidatus Zixiibacteriota bacterium
GTTTTTCGAGCAGCGCCTTACTGCGGTCGAACTTGGCCTTCATCTTCTCCGGCGACAGGTCGTATCCGAGGTGTTCCATTGCGATAGGAGCGCGGGAGATTGTTATCCCTTTGGGAATACACGGGGAATTATGGACGATACCCCGATACCTGATGTTGAGTTCCCGGCGGAAGAAGCGTATCGAGTTCACCGATGTCAGCTTATGATCGATTGAACCATAGAGGTTGAATACGTTGACCGATATGACTTTGTGTTCTTCGCGGTTAACGCTGTTCAGCAACAGCGGCACGTCCTTCTTGTTGAATCGCTCATCGGCATCGATTATGAATACCCAATCGCAGGTGGCCAGTTCGATGGAGTAGTTGCGGTGTTTGGAGAAGTCACCCTCCCACGGTTGATGGTAGACCCTGGCGCCATACGATTCGGCTATCTCTATTGTATGATCCGTGGAGCCGGTGTCAACAATGACGATTTCATCAACCCAGTCGCGGATTGAATCTAAACATCCGGGCAGCAGTTCTTCTTCGTCCTTGACAATCATACAGGCGGAGATGGTCACGGCCCGCTTGAACGATTCCGAAAGCAAGCGAAGTTCCTGTATCTGGCGGCATTCGTCCAAGCCCCGTGCGACAATCGCCTTTGCGGTCTTAACGTCGTTCTGTCGTCGGGCAATGTTGACCAGGTTCAGATACGGCAGGTGGTTGCCCGGATCGGCTTGGAGCGCCAGATCGAACTGAACCCTGGCATTATCCAATTCACCCCTCTCCTGTAAACAGGAGCCGAGGTAGTTGAACACCTGGCTGCGGTGAGCATCCGAGAATGTAAACTCATCCGGCGTCGCTGAAGCCGCGCGCAGCTCGTCAAACTGCGCCAGGTATTCATTTGCCGAGGCGACAGCCTTGTCATACTCGCGTAGCGACAGATGAATATAACTGCAAACGAAGTGATAATCCAGCCCGGCCGAAGTGGCGGCTAAACCCCTCCTGCATATCTTTTCTGCATCCAGCAGGCGGTTCACCGAGGTATACCCAAAGGCCAACAAACGGTCATAGAGGTCGCAATCGTGCTTGCTGCCGAAGGGATACTTCGCCTCAAGAGATTCAACAACATCGACTATTTCACTCTCCAGGTTCTGCCGGAAGTAATGCTTGCCGAGAGCTAAGCGGGCCTGGACGTCATCCGGGTTTGTCGCAACGGCGTTGAGCAGATCATCCAACCGGTCGTCGGGCTGGCGACGGTCACGTGCGACTTCCCGACCTGCGGCACCCTTATGCTTCCGTACGCGCGAAGCTTTCTTTTTCCTGGAGCGCGCCATGGAGGTTCTCACCAGTACGACCGGCAGGACCGAAACCCGCAGCGGGCAGTCGCCGATGACAGCGTTGTTTGAACCGGCTGCGGCCCGTCCGGGAGCTCAGACACCGACCAGTTCTTCTTTTTGCTCGACAGTGCGATCAAGGCGCTCCACAGCATCAAGAATCCGGTGTCCCACCTTGTACTCCGAGTTGACCAACACCAGTTGTTTCGCCAGACCGTTCTCAGTGTTGATCAGAATCGGACCCTGGAGGTTTGCGGACAAATCCCGCGGATCATTCTTCATGGTCACGATCACATAGGTCTCCACCGACTCCAGTTGTTTGATCCTGAGTTCGGCGATTTCCTTGCGGTTGACCTCGATCCGGTAATCGGGGAAAAAGACCCGGGGATTTACGACGATAAACGCTACCGCTTCCTCCTCGGCTGACTGCAACCATAGGAAGGGGGCCATTTCGTCACGTTCCACCAGGCAGAAGCGGGTGAGACCCTCGAAGCCGAGGATTGGCCTCTCCATCGTGATAAGCTTGTCATCGGGGACCTCTATCGGTCCCAGTCGGCTGCTGTTTATCCGCATACTTTCTATCCTCGCAGTTGGCTTATTTCAGGAAATTGATCAAACTCGGTTGTATGATTCTCGCGGTGGCCGCCAGAGACGCCTGGTAGGCACCTTCTTGCGTGGCCAGTTCCGTTATCGTTGCGGCCATGTCGGCATCTTCGACTTCCGCCAGCAGTTTGGTGACGGTCAGATCAAGACTCACCAGACGGGCGGCGGTCGTCTCCAGCCGCATGACGCGAGCGCCGACAGCGGCTCGTTCCCCCACCAGATGCTGGATAGCCTCATCCATATTGCCTATCAGGAGGCCGATACCTTCACGGTCGTTGTTGCGCAGGGCGTTCACCAGTACCGACAGGGAACCGGCCATATCACTGGAACCGAAAATCCCCATCCTCTTGGCGAGGTTGTTGCCGTCGACGCCCTCAATGGTCAGCGACCGGTAGCGGTCGT
>JAGLXI010000194.1 GCA_023132995.1 Candidatus Zixiibacteriota bacterium
TACGATATGTGTCGCCCTGCCAGATAACTAATTCACCGAGATCGAGGCCGAGGCCGCCGTTAAAATCGGTCACCAAAGCAGTCAGGCTCATGCGCGGATTGATGTCGGTACCGGCGAAGTCGTTGAAGAACTCGCCGACTATGCCCAGGTCGGCGGCGGTGGTGCCAGTGGTTTCCTCGATTTTGAAGCTTACTATCGGGTTGAGGTCTTGGCCGATGACGCCGGCTCCGATATCGCCGAGGATGCCCAAATCATGCCCTGCAGTTCCGTAATTAGCCTCTGAGACTGTGAGGTTCAGCGGGGGGCCGTTGGCATCGATTATCTCAAGCCCCTTTCCGCCCACCGGATCCACTTGCATGGTCACACCGGCCGGGGCCTGGGCATTGAACTTGGTGATGATGTCGCCGACAGTGGTGGAACCCGACAGATCGACCGTAATGTTGATGGCTCCCCCGTCGCTCAGCATGATTGAGCCCGGATCGAGGTTGACTCCGTAACCGTCGTTGAGAACACCCAGAGAGGTTGCAGTGGTAATGATCCCGCTGGCGGTGGTGTCGAAGAACAGGTGGTTGTTGGCACCCCCGATGGATACGGTCACATCGGTGATGGGATCGGGGCCGACGGCCAATAGTTGGCCGTTGACGGCTGTGATAAGGTCGTTGACGGTGTTGGCCGGGGTTAGAGCGGTCAGATCAATAGCGGCCGTGGCGCCAAGGTTCCGGTCGATTATGTTGAAAGTCCCGGTGGCGAGGTCAATTCCGGCGCCGCCGTTCAGATCGCCAAGGAGCGTATCGCCCGTCACGGCCATGTTCAGATCGGCCTCCTCACCAAGGGTGCGGAGCTGTTTGAGGAAAACGTCGGCCCCGACGAGGTTGGCGGCAATGCGTGACGAGGAATCGATCTGGAACTCGATCAGACCATCGTCTCCCTTGTAGACGGCTCCCATCCCCCCGCGCTGAAGGGCCGCGCCGTCGGTCTTGAAACCCGCGAAGATGCTTTTATTGCCCAGTTCGTTGTTGGCCAACTGCATCACTTGCTCGATGATCGACTCGATCTCACCGGCCTGGGCCATTCGGACCTGGCCGTCGTCGCCATCCCAGCTGTCGTTGGCCATGGAGACGGCCACTTCTTTGGCGCCGACTATCATGTCCTTCAGGTCAGCCAAAACAGCGTCGTAGGTCTGCTGCCAGTTCAGTCCGGTGTCTATGTTACTGCGGTAGTGGGAAATTCTGGACAACTCGGTTCGATAGCCCAGATCCTGCAGGGTCCCTGTCGGGTCGTCGGACGGTCGGTTGATTCTCCGTCCCGACGACAGTTTCGTTTGCAATTCGAGAAACCGGGCGAGCGAGCGCTGCATGTTGAACAGCACCCGGTCGGTCAGCATCCTGTTGCTGATGCGCATTCGTTCGTCCCTTCAACCGCGAGTTCAGCCGCCGGTAGACGGCCCAGAATCCGGCCCCCTGCGGGGCCGTTTGGTGCGACGGTCATCCGTCTTGTAGTCGATATCCGGTGGTTTCATCTTGTCCGGGCTCTTGCCTCCGATCTTTCCCTTGATGAGGCTGACCATACCGAGCAGGTCTTCCTTGAGTGACTTCGAGGCACGCCGGTTTTCCGCCTGGATTTTCACATAAACCTCTTCCCGATGCACGACTACATTCAGCGGCGCGTCAATTCCCAGCCTGACCTGGCGTCCGTGTATGCCCAGAACAGAAACCTTGACGTTGTCACCGATCGTGATCGACTCGCCCAACTTCCTTGTCAATATCAGCACGTAACCCTCCGTGGTGTTACCGTCTCCGCCCTGGAGACATTCCGTTTACCGCCCGATTACTCCCATCTTGAAGATGACCGTATCCAGCGCCTGATCCATGGCTGTGATCACTCTGGCGGCGGCGTCGTATGCGTGTTGAGACTTAACCATGTTTGCCAATTCCTCGTCCAGCGATACTCCTTGAACCGACTGCCGGGCGTTGTCAATCTGGGCCACCAGCATTTCATAGCTTTCGGTGAATGACTGCGCCTCGCGTGTCTCCACTCCCAGGGATCCGACGAGGCTGCTGTAAAAGCCGTTTATCGTCGTGGCATTGTCGTTCATCAATTTGGCGTCCTGCAGGGCCGCGATAGCCAGGGCTATTCGATTGTCGGATTCCGCATCCGGTACCTGAGCGGCCGCGATCATCGACGGCTTGGAGACAATGTTGCTGTTCACCTCGATAGTGGTGGCGTCGGTGTATTGCGGGGCGAAGAAATTCGTACCGGTTGAGCCGTCGAGACCGTATCCGCTGCGATGCAGAGTGTTGACCTCTTCGACCAAGGTCCGCGTCAGCGCGTTCAGCTGCTCCAGGTGCCGTGGAATGATCTCGTCACGCGAGTCCACCAGCCCCTTGAGCCTGCCATCGAGATTATTGAACGGTATCTTCGTCCCCTGCCACATCAGATTGTGTTTAAGGCTGCCGTTGTCGTTGGCGATCTCCACACCGATCTGGAGAGCGTGATTATCATCCACCAGTTGCATCGATCCGACCATCACTACCACCACGCCGTATTCTTCGTCCCTGGTGTTGACATCCACCAGTGTGGACAGTTTGTCAATGAGCAGATCACGCATATCGCGCAGGTCGTTGGCGGTGGCGGCTCCTACCTCGCTTCGTTTGATCTCGTGGTTCAGGCGGGCGATTTCATTGGCCAGCCCGTTGATTTCTCTCGTGACAGTGACCATCTCGCGGTCGATGGAACTCTGAAGCGTCGTGAGCTGGTTGGCCAGCTCGTGGAACCTATTGACCAGCAAACAGGCCTCGGACAGAACGGAGTTACGCGTGTCGGGATTGTGAGCCAGATCGTTCCAGGACGCGAAAAACTTGTTCAGTTGATCCGAGAGGGCGTTGTCGTTTGGTTCGCCGAACAACTCTTCTACCTGCCGGAGGGTCTTTTCCTTGTATGACCACTGGCCAAGCGACTTGTTTTCCTGTCGGTACTGGTTACCTAAGAAGAGGTCGCGGATGTGCCTGATGTTGCTGACGCGAACGCCGGTGCCGACAGACCCGAAAGCACTCTCTTCCGGAAAGGTGTTGGTGATGTCCACACGCTGCCGGGTATACCCCGGGGTGTTGACGTTGGCGATGTTGTGTCCTAAGGTCTGAAGCGACACCTGGTGTGTCAGTATGGCGCGCTTGCCGATCTCAAGAGCCTGAAAGAGTCCCGGCATTATGCCCTCCGATCCACGGCTACGTTTTGCGGGCCTGAGGCAGCGGTGCCGGCAGGCGCGTACGTCGTCTGGGGATTATTCATTCTGGAAAGCATATCCATCATTCGGAAAATGTACTCACGCGAGCGGTTGAGCAGCATCGCATTGTGGTCACGCGTGTGGTTGATCTTCTCGTTCAGGTCGGTTATCGAATTACGAAGACGCAACAGCTGGTCGGCCTGGTTCTGATCCACGATGTCGATCAGGCGGGTGACGTCAAGGTCACCCTCAATGGCATTGGTGCTCCTGATTTCTTCGACCAGGCGCTCACGCCGCTCCGCGAGCAGGCTGCTCTCAACGAGTTTCTCGTGCATGTCGGCGGTAACCTCGTTGAGGCCGTTCGCATCGTTCGCCACTAACATCGCTTGCTGTCGTTGCAGCAATCCGAGGAAGGATTCAAAGAGTGCGGCTTCCGAGCCAATTGTAGCAATCAACTTGTTAATCATGTCCTATGCTTGTCCAGTTCCCATCTAACTTTCATATCGACCGTTCCGTGATTTTTATTACCTCATCCCGGAGCTGACCGCTGTTCTTGTCTGGAGAGCTCGCATGGTAGTCATTACCTTGTCCACGTAGTTCCGAGTCTCGTTGAACGGGGGGATGCCCTGGTATCTGGTCACATTCGTCGGGCCCGCATTGTACGCGGCCAGCGCTAACCGCAGATCCCCAAAGCGATCGATAAGGTCCCTGAGGTACTTGCTGCCGGCCATAATGTTCTCACGCGGGTCGAAAACCCGCTCGACCCGGTAATCGGCTGCGGTAGAGTCGACCAGTTGCATCAATCCCTTGGCGCCTGCTCTTGAAACCACTCGCGGATCACCGTTGGACTCAGCCTTGATAACAGATAATATCAGGGCCGGGTCGAGTGATGTCCGGGCGGCCGCTTCATTGATATACTTGCCATACTTAGCGACAATGGAACCGGCGCCGGCGGCTCTCGAGGAACCCTCCAGAGGCATCGGTCGCTTCCCCCCCGCGGGAATGTCGTAAGAGCGAACCGGTCGGGACACGCCGTTGAACAAATCGCGAGGCAGCGGCACAGATTCACTCTGCTGCCGTAGCGGTTGAATCTCGATCTCCGAAGCGCTGGATTGGGCCGTCACGAGTTTCTCCATGGAGCGATAGAGTATATCGGCGATTGAATTGCTGTTGCCGGAGGGCATCTTTCGAGACAGCTCCATGTCGAACAGATCGGTGAAGATGTCTTTTCCGGCCTTACCCGAGAAGGGGGCCTGATCGGTCAGGCTGCCCTCGGGCACAGTCTTTCGCATTGCCTTGAGCATATAATATGTGAAGAATGATTCGAACTCCTTCGATACTTTGCGCAGCCGGGCTTTCCGGGCCTCCGGGCTCCGGACCTGTTGTCCCTTGAGGCGCTCAATACCGGACTGAGGAAAAACAGCAGCGGCTTTCAAGTTTACATGTGTCATCACAGAATGACGAGCTCCGATCTGAGCGCTCCGACCTGCTTGAGAGCCTGGAAAATGGCAATAATGTCCCTGGGCGTAGCGCCGATTTTGTTCAGCGCCTTGGCGATATCGGAGAGGTAAACTGCACCTTTCATGTGTATCACGCGAGCCTTTTCGGCCTTGACATCGATGCGCGACTGCTGGGTGACGACGGTCTCCCCCGCGCTGAACGGGGCCGG
>JAGLXI010000195.1 GCA_023132995.1 Candidatus Zixiibacteriota bacterium
TCCGGCTGGTTCAGGGCTGCCACGGCCCTACCGTGAAGCTGCTCAATCGCCCGCGCCGGGCAGGATCAGCGGGGGTAGCGTCACAAAAAGCTTGCTCCCGGTGACCCAGCCTCCTAAATTCGTGCCTGTTCTTTACTTAGGATACCCGAGAATATCTGACGGAGGACTTGTGCGCATTCTCACGCAGAAACGTTTCCTGCTGGCACTGGTCGTAATCGCCGCCTACATGGTCTGCGGCCTTTCCTTCGGCTCCGATGTCGAAGTCGTTGATACGATGACCGTGGCCGAAGAAACCGCCCATGATGATGACAGCGGTCACGGCGGACCGGTTCTGGGGATTTTGATCAGCCTGGTAGTTATCCTGCTCGCGGCCAAGTTGGGCGGCGACATTTTCGAGCGATTTCAGCAGCCCGCCGTACTGGGCGAGCTCGTTCTGGGCATGTTGATAGGCAATCTCCACCTAATCGGTATTGACCTCTTTGAGTCGTTCAAACATGACCTCACGCTGGAAGTCCTCGCGGAACTGGGCGTGATAATACTACTCTTTGAAGTGGGCCTTGAGTCGTCAGTCCGGGAGATGATGAAAGTCGGGCTGGCGTCATTCATGGTGGCCGTTTTCGGTGTCATTACCCCCTTCTTCCTTGGGTGGGGAGTCGGCTATGTTTTTCTGCCTGACGCCTCGATCTACGTTCACATATTCATCGGCGCCACACTGACCGCAACCTCGGTTGGAATCACGGCCCGGGTGCTCCAGGATATCGGGAAGATCAAATCGAGGGAGGCCAAGATCATATTGGGGGCTGCCGTTATTGATGACATTCTCGGATTAGTGATACTTGCGGTGGTGGCGGGAATCATCACGGCGGTGGGCTCCGGCCACGGAGACGGTGTCAGTTCCGGGATGATTCTGTGGATTATCATCAAGGCCGTGCTGTTTGTTGTCGGCGCCATTGTCATCGGTTCCATTATCCTGCCGACCTATTTCAACTTAGCGATCAGACTCAAGGTCAAGGGAGTGTTCCTGTCTTTCTGTCTCCTGGTCTGTTTCGCACTGGCGTTTATCGCCGGGAAAGTGGGTCTGGCCCCGATTGTGGGCGCCTTCGCCGCCGGGCTGATCCTGGATGAAATACATTACACACGCTTCCGCGAAAAGGGGGAGCGTGACATCAAGCATCTCATCGAACCGATCTCAGTGTTCTTAGTGCCGATCTTCTTTGTCCGAATGGGAATGATGGTCGATCTGACCACCTTTGGCCGTGTTGAGATCCTCGGCTTTGCGGCAGTGTTGACTCTGGCGGCAATCGTTAGCAAGCAAGCCTGCTCGCTGGCCATATTCGACCGGAAAACCAACCGGATCGCTATCGGGCTGGGTATGATTCCACGCGGTGAGGTGGGGCTGATATTTGCCGGAATCGGCGCCAAGCTCATCCTCGACGGGCAACCGATCGTGTCTGCCAGTATTTACTCGGCCATCGTGATCATGGTCATCATAACCACCCTGGTGACTCCCCCGGCCTTGAAAGCTTCGCTCTTGAGGGGTGCAAAGAACGCCCCCGCTCCCTCGTAGTATGCAGAGTCCGCCGGCGGTAAAGCGCGCGCCACCCATGTAATGCTGACATTTTTGTGGCCGGACCGGGCAGACCAGGACGCGTTGCCTCATTGAAGAATGT
>JAGLXI010000196.1 GCA_023132995.1 Candidatus Zixiibacteriota bacterium
GGAGACCGAATTGTCTATGACATCACCGGCCACGACCAGCGCTTGTTCTTTGCGGGGTTTGCCGGCGGGTTTTTGGCCTCTGTGGATGACGGCGAAAACTGGCGACGGATTTACTCCTCGGCTCTTGATTCCATCCAGTACAATTCCGGCGGTACGCCCGATTACCAGAACCTCTACTTCTCCTGCCGCGCCGACAGTTCCCGCGGTGACTCGTTGATTGTCTGGGCCGGTACGGCCGGGGGGATCTATGAGTACGTCTATGCCCCGCCGAGGGAGAAAGTCTACTCGCGACAGATAAACAGCGTCACTCTCTGTGATGAGTGTGCCGACACAGGTTTTGTTTTCTATGGTGGTGACGACGGTATCGTGCGCGGTACGTCGGTCGGCGGCCCGTTTTTCAGCCGCTTCGAGGCGGACGGCCTGCCTGGCCCGGCGGTGTCCAGCCTGATTGACTTCCGGGGACGCCTGCTGGCAGGCACCTACGACCCGGAGTCGGGACGCGCCACCGCCCTGGCCTACTCGGATGACCGGGGGAACAGCTTTGATGCGATACCGTCCGCTCAGTTCACCGAGGCGGACACGATCACCGGTTTTGCTACCATAGGCGAGCGGCTCTACATGGCGGCCCAGGACGCCGGTCTGTTTGTCTCCGGCGATACCGGCCTGACCTGGGAGAAGATACTGATCGACTCCATCGAAGTGACCAGCCTGCGCAATACGGTGAACGCCGTTTTCAGCCTGGACGATCTGCTGCTGGTGGGCACCGACACCGGGCTGGCGTCGCTTTACTGCGATACCGGCGGGGCGATTGATTCGGTCCTTTTTCATGTCTTCGCAGAGCATGACTCCTCGGCCACCAACGTCAGTTCAACACGTGTAATGCGCGTGAAGGCTCAGTCGTTCTATGACGACACCACCGCGGTGCTCGATTCGCTGGTCTACTGGACTGTCAACCGACCGCTGACTCCGTTTGGACGTGCCATGGTGGGACGCCGTAATAAGGATTCGGTTGAATGGCGGGAATACCAGTGGCGAGTGACTACCTATGACATCAACTTCATGGGTGATACGGCTTTCACTGTCGGTGAGATGGGCGTGCGATTCTCTTTCGACGGAGGTAACCCCCGATACCGCTTCCCGGTCATCATGGAAAACGAACTGGGGGTCATTGACTCCCTGGGCGTGGAGGTCGTCACCACAATGGAAGTCCGGGCGGACACGGTCATTTTTGGAACCGACAACGGCTTTGCCGTCTCAAATGATCGGGGAGAAACGTTTCAGATCTATCGGGCCAACACCAATCCCGTGATAGCGGATACGGTTATCAACTATAATTCCGCCAACAACATCGGTGATCTGGTGGGTGATTTCATTCCGGTTCTGGGTGTGCAGTATATTGAGAACGAGCCGGCCCGTGTCTGGGCGTCCAATCGGCATACTACCTACTTCGACCGCAGCGCCATTTCAATGGGCCGTGTTCTACCGGTCGATGTTGACGGTGATGTTGTCGATGATTCCCTGGCGGCGGAGGTGGCCGGCTACAGCATGATCTGGGAGATCATGTACGAAGACGGCTTTGCATGGAATTATGCTTTCAACGGCGACTCGGTCTTTGCGGCCACGGCTGGTGGGCTGCTTTTCAGGGAGAGCGATACCGCCCTGGCCTGGGACACTGTCTCCATGATCGACGATTTCGGTGAGCCGCTGATCCTGCCCGGCTCGCCCGTGTACGCTGTCGGCGTGGTGGGTGACTTTCTCTGGGTGGGAACGGAGCAGGGCACGGTGCGTCTGAGTCTGGGCGACCTTGAGGATCAGGAGCCTTTCCTTGTTGTCGATTCGACGACACCGGCCGACGAGGTGTACGCTTATCCCGTCCCTTTCAGCCACACGCGGGATTTGATTGTGGATTTCCACTTCACGGTGGAACAGGACGCCCAGATTACCCTGGAAATATACGACTTCGCTATGAACCTGGTATCGCGAGTGGTTGACAACCAGTTCTACCCGGCCGGCATCTATCCGCAGGCCGGCACCTACCGGAGAACCTGGGATGGCTACAACGGGAAGGGCGAGCAGGTCGCGGTGGGCATGTACTACTTCAAAGTAGAATACTCATCGGGTGTGACGCGGTGGGGTAAGCTGGCGGTGATTCCTTAAGGAGATGCGGATGCGAAGATACATACTGACGATACTCGGTTTTGTTCTTGCCGTCTCTTCCGGACTTCCTGCCGCCGACGGTGACGGAGGCTATGCGGGAGCATTCATGCAGATCCCCATAGGCGCCCGTCCGACCGCTATGGGCGGTGCCTACCTGTCCATTTCGGATGACGGCGCCGGTGCGCTGTACAATCCGGCCGGGGTGGCTACGATCAAGCAGCCACTGCTGGCAACCGCGTACCGCCTTATGAACCTGGATCGCAGTCTTGGGTATGCCGCCTTGATGCTGCCCGCCAAGGGCAACTCGACGCTCGGCCTGCTCTGGCGATACGCCGGTTCCGGGTCGGTTATGGCTCGCAGTCACGACGGGGACCCGCTCGGAAACGAACTGAGCCATGAGAATCACGAATTCTCCGTCGTATTTGCCAAGCGGTTTGAGCATTTCTTTTCCGCCGGTGTGAAAATGTACTACCTGCACTCTTCGTTCGCTGAGATGCAGGCCTCTTCGGTCGGATTCGACATGGGACTGGTCTTGTACATGGATCGCCTGTTGTTCTCGCGGGAGTCGACCGCTCGCATACCGGTGAAAGACGTGCGGGTCGGCCTGGTCTTGAAGCATCTTCAGGCGAAGTACATCTGGAACAATGAGGACTACGTCCGGCGGTACATTGCCGGAGGCGGCATGGGCTCGGAACAGCAAGACCCTATACCGCTTGAATACGGGATTGGCGTCTCGGGGCGCTTCCTGGAGCGAAAACTCGTTCTGGTCTCCGATCTCATCATAACCGGCGAGCAGGGCGCGGCCTTACATACCGGTCTTGAATACTACGTCAAGCCGATAATAGCCGTCAGGAGCGGATTCTCGGATGGTCGCTTTGTTACCGGGGCCGGTTACGTTTTCAAGCTGGGCAGCCGGGCGCTGGCGATTGACTATGCCTTTTCAACCGACCGGGCCGACGAAGGCTCCGAGCATATATTCTCTTTTGACCTCCTGTTCTAATGAGGCTTGAATGGCGATTACCATGAGTGTGCTGCGAACGATCATAACTTCCGGGCTCATTGTGCTGGCGGCAGGGGTGAGCGTTGCCAACGACGGCGTAGCCATGCTGAAAAACGACCACGGCGCCCGCCCGTCCGGGATGGGAGCGGCCTTTGTCTCAATATCGGGCGACCCCAATTGCTCGGCCTATAATCCCGCAGGTCCCGTCGGGCTGTCGAAATTCACCACCTCCTTCGGTCACACCGAACACTGGGAAAACATCCGCCTCGAATCGGGCTTCTTCGGGATCAACCTGAGTTCCCGGCTGTGGCTGCACGGTGGTATCCGCTATGCCGCCGACGCCGAACTGGAACAGCGAGGCATCGTACCGACCGAAGATCCCGAGGCCGTTTTCGACGCTCATGACATGTCGTTCAAGGCGGGTGTGGCTTATCGGGTGTCCGAAAAGCTGGCGGCGGGGGTAGCCATGGGGTGGTTTCTCGAAGAGATCGGCGGCTACCGGGGGAGCGCCTTCAATGTCGATATAGGAGCGATGGCAACGCTGTCCGACCGTGTCAATGCGGGTGCATCGATCACCAACCTGGGGTCTTCGTTCAATCTCACCAAAGCCGGCCTGAGAGGCTCGCGTGACATTCCCCTGCCGACCACGTACCGGCTGGGGGCGTCATATCGGTATTCGTACTGGCTTGGGGCCGCCGATATTGTCTATCTCGATGACGATTTGCATCTCCACCTGGGGGCCGAGGCCGAACTCAAGGAGATGTTTCATCTGCGAACCGGTTACATGGCCGGATACGATACGAAGAATTTCACGGCCGGGGCATCGTTCACGGTACATGACGTGACCATCGATTATGCCTTCGTGCCATTCACGAGCAATCTGGGAACATCACATCTTTTCAATCTGACCTTCAGTCTGTAGAATACAAGGGAGACACCTTCAATGCCACAGTACAAGATCGCCTGGCTTCCCGGCGACGGCGTCGGCAACGATGTCATGGAAGCCGCCAGGATCGTTCTCGACAAGATTGAGCTTGATGCGGAGTACATCCACGGCGACATCGGTTGGGAGTTCTGGAAAGCCGAGGCCAACCCTCTGCCGGATCGCACGGTGGAACTTTTGAACAACGTCGACTGCGCGCTCTTCGGCGCTATTACTTCGTTGCCCAAGGAGGAATCCGAGGCGGCCCTCATTCCGGAACTGCAGGGCAAGGGTCACGTCTACGCGTCGCCGATAGTGCGGCTGCGGCAGGAGTTCAATCTGCGGACCAACCTTCGTCCGTGCAAAGCGTACCCTGGCAATCCCCTCAACTACAAGGACGGCATTGACATCGTTGTCTTTCGCGAGAACACCGAGGACCTTTACTCGGGTGTGGAGTTCTTCCCGTTGCCGGACGAAGTCCGCGAAGTTGTAAAGAAGCACAACAAGAAAATGGCCCGCTTTGACAAACATCCCGCTGACGAGATAGCTGTCTCGCTGAGGATCAATACCAGGACCGGCTGTCGCAATATCGCTATTGATGCGTTCGAGTATGCCAGGAAGACCGGGCGCAAGAGCGTCACAGTGGTCGAGAAGCCAAATGTTATCCGCGAGACGTCCGGGCTGATGGTGCGCACCGCCCGCGAAGTGGCGAAGGACTACCCCGGAATCGAACTGTGGGAGACCAATATCGACGCCATGTGTATGTGGCTGATCAAAAACCCGACGGACTACTCGGTGCTGGTGACGACGAACATGTTCGGCGATATCATCAGCGATCTCGCCGCCCAATTGGTCGGCGGGCTGGGGTTCGCTGCATCCGGCAATATCGGTGACAAGCTGGCTGTTTTTGAACCCACTCACGGCAGTGCGCCCAAGTACGCCGGGCAATATAAAGTCAACCCGATGGCCATGCTGATTACCATTCGTATGATGCTGAGGTGGCTCGGTGAGACCGACAAGGCAGACGCACTTGAGAACGCTATCGCAGCGGTGATCAAAGAAGGCAAAGTGCGCACTTATGACATGGGCGGCAGCAGCACCACTCTCGAGGTCGGCCAGGCGGTAGCGGGGAAGTTGTGAGGGGAAAGCATATAGAACCTGACGGTCGGGTGGCGGGTTCAAACTCGTTTGGACCCGACCAAAAGTCACACCCAAACATGTCTGATGGTGCCACCCAGCCTGCTGCCCTGCGGCTACGGTCTTGATCTCATTCGCTTGATGATGACCCGCCGGGCGGCGCGGAGGGCAAGACCGCGATGGGACACCCGGTTTTTTTCCTCCAGCGTCATCTGCGAAAACCGCATCCCCGCGGGAGGGTAGAAAAACACCGGGTCATAACCGAATCCCTTGTCACCGACAATATCCTCGGATATGTATCCCTGCGCCGCGCCCTCGATTGCCTGTTTCTCTCCATCGCCCCAGTCGATCACGATCACACACCGGAAGCGGGCGGTTCTTTTTTCGCGCGGGGCACCAGATAGCTCTCGAAGCAGCTTGCGGTTGTTGTCGGCGTAGGTGCAGCCCTCACCGGCGTATCGGGATGAGTACACGCCCGGCGCGCCGCCCAGGGCATCGACCTCGAGGCCGCTATCGTCGGCCAGCGCCGGGAAACCGGTGAACTCCGCTATGGTTCGTGCTTTCAGCGCCGCGTTTTCGTCGAGGGTGCTGCCGGTTTCTTCCACGTCCGGGAACTCCAGAAAGTCATTCCGGGTCAGGATCGTCACCGGCAGATCGTCGAGGAGATCCTTGATCTCCCTGATCTTGTCAGTGTTGTTCGTTGCGAGGACTAATTGCACGGTTAGCACCATCAGAGAAGTACCTGTTAGTATTTGGTGATTTGCTCACGAGTTCTTGCATATGACCCATGAGCAACGAGCTTCGGTCAGATGTCAGAGAATCCGCAAACGCCTGCACAGCATAGTACAAAGACTGAATCAAGAACTCCTCGCATGTCTGAAGCTGGTCATCTGTCGGCCCATGGTGAAGATCGAAATCCGAGGGCTTGGGAGCCAGGTTCGGAAGAACGGCGAATGGCGATGGGTGAGTGTAGTTGGAGTAACTATAGAAGTACAGTAAATAACCTCTCAGCTTGGGTGTGTCATTGTACTGCAGACGTTCGGGATAGTGCTTGCTAATAAGCGTCTCGATCTCCTCAATTCTCTGTGGAAAGTTCATCCCGCACCACGATTTCATATACTTGTCTTTAATGTGTTGGTCTAAACCCAGCACCGAAATCAGGGGCTTTTCAGGTTTCTCTTTAGGTTGTTTTTTGGTTTTCTGTTTAGGTTTCATGTTTTTCATTTCATCCTGAAACTCATCCAAGACGTATGCCTGATACTGCTCTTCACTCCAAGGGATATACTCCCTGTGATACTTCAACTTGTCCCTGTGCCAGTACAGCCATAGCTTGTAGTAGTTGACGAAACGCCTGTTAAGCTTGATGTCATCTTTGAGGGCAAGATAGTGTAGATCAATATTGTACTCGACAATACTCCTCGATAGGATTTCTTGAGCAACGCGGTTTCGAATTTCTAAGCATCCGAAACAAGCTCGTATGATCTCAAAGATCGTGATCAGAAAGTACCTGCACAGTACTGGTGTCTGGTTCCAGTCTTTACTGGCATAGTCTTTGTCCACGCGCTCTGCTATCTTAGCGGCGATGGCTAGGAGTTCTGATTTGTACAGACTTCGGTAGGTTTGTTCTTGCACAGTGTCAATACCCACTTATATCCACTCTCGTGATGCCGTCAATGACGCGGCCCAAAAAGCGGGTGGCGACACTCGAAAACTTCTCCGGGACGTCACTGACAAAGAACTTGTGCCGACCCGTGCGGCCGCCGCCGGCCGATGACGCCGGGTGCAACAGGCCACTCGTGGTCAGTCTCTCCAGGGCGACTTTGGCCGTTTCCTCACCGCTGTCGATAAGTGTGACTTTGTCACCCATGACGTCGGCGATCACTGCTTTCAGCAGCGGGTAATGAGTGCAGCCCAGGACGAGCGTGTCGATCTCCACCTCGTGCATCGTCTGCAGGTAGTCTTTGGCGATAAGGCGGGTGGCTTCCTTGTCGATGTATCCTTCCTCGGCGAGCGGAACAAGGAGGGGACAGGCCAGGGAGAAGACCTTGACGCCGGGATCGATATCGTGAATGGTGCGAGCGTAAGCGTTGGAGCCGATAGTGGCGTTGGTGCCGATTACGCCGATGCGACCACTGGTGGTTTTGGCAACAGCCGCGCGCGCTCCCGGTTCGATTACGCCGACCATATCAAGGTCATAGTCCCCTCTGACGTCGTCCAGCGCCACCGCCGAGGCCGAGTTGCAGGCGCAGATGATGAACTTCACCTTGTGCTCCAGCAGAAACGCGATATCCTGTCGGGTGAAGCTGGTGATGATCTCCTTCGAGCGGCCACCGTAGGGATAGCGGCTAACGTCGCCGAAGTAGACGACATCCTCACCGGGCAGCAGCTTGAACATCTCTTTGGCCACCGTCAGCCCGCCCACGCCGGAATCGAAGACGCCGATCGGAGCCTCAGCCGGGTTGTTTGCCGATCTGTTCATGCGCCTGTTCAGCCGCCTTTCTGCTCGTATTTGGCTTTGAACTTCTTTATGGCGTCGTAAAGTGCCGCCGCCACCTGTTTCTGATACTTACTGCTCTTGAGGAGTCTCTCTTCCTTTTTGTTGGAGATGAATCCGGCTTCTATTAAAACCGAGGGTGTAAACACCATGTTGAGCACGAAGAACCCCGCTTGGTCGACGCCTCGTGCGGGGATTTTCAACCGGCGGCGAAACTCACGGGCCGCCATCATGGCGAAATCGTGCGACTCGACCTGGAATTCGGTCATGATCATTTCGTTCAGGATAGTCAGGATGGGGTTGTCGGTCAGCTCATCGTCCGGTACTTCGCGATGGTCCTCCAGCGTCGACTGCTCCCGCAGAAACACGGAGTTCTCGAACTGGGCCACTGCGCGGGCGGAGTCGTTTTTTGCCGGGGCCAGGAAGAAGACGTTCCATCCGCGCACACGACTCTTGGTCGAAGCATTGGCATGAACGGAAATGAACAGGTCGGCGCCGGCCGTGTTGGCGATATCGGCCCGCTGCTCCAGCGTCATCGTCTTGTCGCGGTCACGAGTCATGATTACTTTGAACTGCTTGTCTTTGCGGATCAGCCTGGCCAGTTCCCGGGAGATATCCAGGACGACGTCCTTTTCGCGCGTACCGCCGGGGCCGATGGCTCCGTAGTCGCCGCCCCCGTGTCCGGGATCAATCACGATGACGTCGATCTTGTCGTCCGGTCCTACCTGCGGCTGGGAGTCGGCCGAATCGAAAGCGAAACGGGTATCGGCGATGGATATCTGTATGCGGGGAGGATCGTAAGCCAGTTTATGGCTCCACTTCTCCACGTTGCGCCGCAGCCGCATGGAAATCTGCCCCGACCCGGCTGCCTGGTGCGTGGTGAGCTTGTACATCGTTCGCGGATCCCGGCGCGAGAGAATCCGGCTGGAGTTGATCCGGGCTTCGGTAATGGATATGTTCAGCCAGTTCCCCTCCGTGAGATAGATCTCGTAGGGAAGGCTGGTGGTCATCAGGACCTCGATCAACAGGCCGTTAGCTTTGGGGGAGACGGTCAGGTCGGTGACGTTAAAATACTGCGAGTCGATTCTCAGACCGGACGTCTCGGTGCTCCAGGTCACCTTCTGCGGTAGAGCGCCGTTCAGAAACGGACAGAAGGTCTCAATCGGCAGAAAAAGCTGGCCATCTCTGTAGATCGCCGGATAGGTCAGGTTGTAGGTTTTGTTGTTGAGCTTGAAGAACGGTGAACCGAGAACAAAATCGAAACGGTTGACTCCCTCAATGTAACTGACCTGATGGCCCACGATCTCCCAGTCAAGCGTGCCGCCCAACAACTCCACCAACTCCGAATACGAGACATAGGTGATCTTGTTCTCGTGGAACGAGTGTATCTTCTGTGTTTCGCCGGAGATGGTGACATCGACAGTCTCCGTCGCGAGTGCTGGTATCAGCAGTATTAGGGACAGAGTCACGGCGCAAATGGCTGTTCGCAGAATAGTAGGCATTTCTCTACATGTCTTTCTTGAGCGCCTTCTTGATGCTCCGGTCGGCCTCGGCTTTGGCAATGGCCTGCCGCTTGTCATACTTCTTACGCCCGATCGCTAAGGCCAGTTCGATCTTGACCAGGTTGCCCTTCAGATAGACGGCTATCGGAATCAGGGTCATGCCCCGCTGCTCCGTACGGATAGAAAGTTTGCGAATCTCCTTCTTGTGGAGCAGTAGTCGGCGCGGTCGCAACGGTTCCTGGGTTTCGTCCGTGGTCATCTTGTACGGGGAAATGTGCAAGTTTCGCAG
>JAGLXI010000197.1 GCA_023132995.1 Candidatus Zixiibacteriota bacterium
AAGGGTTGGCAATCAAAAAAGGTGCCGGGGAGGCATAGGGGTGTATTGTCCCCGATTGATATAGCTCGGGCTCCGGCCCGGGAGGCTAACTTTTTGGCTGAGTCAAGCCGATAAGAAAGAAAAAAGGAAATGGTCGGTCAAACGGGCACCGGCTTTTGGGGGAAACATAGTATGAAACCTACAACCACCAAGGAAGGTGATGTCATCCTGGTCATTGACGACGAGGAAGTCGTTACTGGTTTGTTGCGCGCACTTCTGACGAACGAGGGGTATGTAGTCCATACCGCCGGCGGCGGCCGGGAAGCCGTCGACCTGGCCCTTAAGGTCAAACCGAAACTGATAATAATGGACATACTGATGCCGGACCTGGACGGCTACCAGGCGACGGAACTGATCAAGCAGAACCCCACCCTGAAGGAGATTCCGGTGATCTTCCTTACCGGCCGATCGCCTGAAGAAGACGCCGGCAGGGCTTATGCCACCGGCGCCACCACTTTCCTGAGAAAACCATTCTCCGATGAGCAGATCAAGAATCTTGTTGCGCTGGCGCTTCAGTCGGTACGAGCATGATGAGAACGCAATAAAGTTCCTGACGTGTGAGGCCGACAATAGTAAGCAGTACTATTGCCGTGAATCGGTGAGTTGAGAGGAAAACAGCGTGTCTTACAAGATAAGAATAGGAACCGCCCGGATTCTCGTGATCGACGACGAACCTGAGATCACGGAGATCGTGGAGACGTTCCTGACCGAATCGGGATACCAGGTGGCTGTGGAGAACTCCCCGGAGAAAGCGGTCGAAAGGGCGCATGAGCTCAAACCGGATATAATCCTTCTCGATATCATGATGCCGGGAACCGACGGGTACAACATCTGCGAGGAGCTCAAGGCTGATCCGGAATTCGCCCAGACTCCGATAATATTCCTGACCGGAAAAGACCGGAGCGACGATATGGGTCGATCCTTCCGTTCCGGTGGCGACATGTTCATCAAGAAGCCTTTCTCCTGTGAGCGGCTGCTGGAAATTGTCAATATTGTGCTTATGTCCACCGGCAAGCATTAGCGCGGCAGGCCGCATTTTTTTGTTGACAATCGTTGTGCGCCGCACTATAATTAAGTGGTGATGCCATGAGAGTGATAAAGCGATACCGCAACCGGCGCCTGTACGATACCGAGGACAGCCGCACCATCAAGCAGACCGATCTGGCGGGCCTGATAAGGGACGGGGTTGATCTGAAGGTTGTTGACACGGCTTCCGGAGAGGACATCACGCTTACCGTTTTGGGGCGCATCCTCATGACCCAGGCCCCGTCATGGGGGAACGCGGGGCAGTCGAAAGAACTGTTTAGAAAGATAATAACCTTAGGAGAGGAGAGATCCATGTCCATTCTAAAAAACACCGTGTTGGCCTCGATCGGGGCTATCCAGGTCACCAAGGCCAAGGCGGAGAAGGTCATCGACGACCTGATCAAGAAGGGCGAGCTCGACAAGTCGGATCGCAAGAAGGCAGTCATGGAACTGCTGGACAAGGCCGAGAAGTCTACCGCCGGTTTCAGGGAGAGAGTGACCAGGGAAGCCGGAAAGGCCCAGCAGGAGATTTCCAAAATCCTCAAGAAGGTGGACCCGGCCAAGCTGGCAAGGAAGGATGATCTGAAGAAGCTGGAAAGCAAGGTAGACAAACTGGCCAAGGCGATTAAGGACCTGGAGAAAAAGCTCTAAGCTACGCCGACTCGGTTCATAGCGGAGGGCGATTGAGCGGCGTTCAACCTGTCCCGTGCAGGATGCGGACGAATTGATCCTCGTCGATGATCGTAACCCCCAGTCGTGCGGCTTTGTTCTGCTTGGAGCCGGGGTCTGCGCCGCACAGAACAAAATCCGTCTTAGATGACACCGATCCTGTCACCTGGCCGCCTTTTTGTTCGATAAGCGCCCTGAAGTAGGAACGTGGCCGGGACAATGTCCCCGTGATGACGAAGGTCTTGCCGTTCAGAGCGCCTGAGGCCGCCCCGCCTTCATATCGTCGGAATAGCACCCCCCCTTCACGCAGGCGTCCTAATATCTTCCGGTTGCCGGGGTTCTCGAGGAAATGGCGTATGTTGGCAGCGATGACGGGGCCGATACCGTCGATCTGCTCCAATTCATCCGCGGACGCCGATTCGAACTTGTCGAATGTGACGAGATGCCCGGCCAGCAGTCCCGCGGCCGCTTCACCGACTCCGATGATACCGAGAGCGTAGATCAGCTTCGCGAGTTCTGTAGCCCGTGAGCGGTCTATTTCATCGAGCAGGTTCCGGGCCTTCTTCTCGGCCATCAGCTTCAGCGGCAGGAGTCGTTCCATGGTGAGAAAAAAGAGATCGGCAGGGTCCCCGACGAGACGTTCTTTAATCAACTGGCGGGCCAGTTTGGCGCCGAGCCCGGTGATGTCGAAACCACCCTTGGATGCAAAATGACAAAGGCGGCCCTCAAGCTGCGCCGGGCATCCGGCATTGAGACAGCGGTGCGCAGCTTCGCCCTCCGGGCGCACAACCGGCTGGTCGCATGACGGGCAATTGGGCGGAAACAACACCGGCGTGGCATCCGTCCGATTCTTTGCGCTACTCACCGATACCACTTCCGGTATCACGTCGCCCGCCCGGCGTACAATTACGGTGTCTCCCTTTCGCAAATCCAGCCGCCGGAGTTCGTCCTCGTTGTGAAGCGAAGCGTTGGAAATCCTCACGCCCCCGACTCGAACCGGTTTGAGCCTGGCGATAGGCGTAATGACTCCCGTGCGGCCGACCGAGAACTCAACATCCTCGACCGTCGTTTCGGCCTCCAGGGCCGCAAACTTCCACGCTACCGCCCACCGGGGTGCGCGAGCTATCCGGCCGAGCATTTCCTGTTGGTCGAAGCGGTCAACCTTCACCACCATGCCGTCAATCTCGTATCCGAGCCGGTGGCGGTCATTTTCCAGGGCGGAAAGGGCCTCCGTGACCGGCTTTGGGCCGACTACCACGCGAAGGCGGTCGTTTACCGTAAATGCCTCGCTCTGGAGAAACTGCATGACGCTGCTGTGACGGTCCAATTCGGGCAGGGTCGTATCCGATATGCCATAGGTGTAGAAGATAAGCGGTCGTGAGGCGGTGACGGCCGGGTCAAGCTGCCGGAGCGATCCGGCGGCGGCATTACGGGGATTGGCCAGCGGCGGCTGGTTTGCGGCTGCCAGTGACTGGTTGAGCTTCTCGAAGGCGGCGGCCTTCATGATTACCTCGCCCCGCACTTCCAAGAGTGGAAAGCGCCCGGCGGCGTCGTCGGAAAGCCTTAGCGGGATGTTCCGTATCGTCTTGAGATTCGGTGTGACGTTTTCGCCCTGCAGACCATCCCCGCGAGTGGAACCCAGGACGAACAGACCCTTTTCATAGACCAACTCGACAGCCAGGCCGTCTAATTTCGGTTCCGTTACATACTCCACGTCCTTCTTGGTTTCAAGACCTTCTTTGATGCGGCGGTC
>JAGLXI010000198.1 GCA_023132995.1 Candidatus Zixiibacteriota bacterium
GAAATCCGCGAACTCGTCGGCGCTGGTAACCTTTTGAAGCGAGAGCATCGCCAGACGGTGCCGTACCGGTGCGAATCTTTTGGAAGGGGCGGCCCCGACGCGTTGGGTGGGAGAATCGGGCGTGACCAGTTGCGGGAACCGTCTCTCGATATCCAGCAGGCGGTCGTAGAGGTGATCGTACTCGGCATCGGAGAGAACGGGGTTGTCATCGACGTAATACAGCCGATTGTGCAGGTCTATTTGATCGCGCAGTCGCCTGAGCTCTGTGACGGTTTCCCTGTCCGGTCTGGCCATGACGGCAATAAAGACGGAGCCTGCAGGACTGTCAACAACTATGGAAAACGCCCGCCCGGCAGTCTTTGCGAAAAGCGGCTATCTCCTGTCCGGCGAGGTCATCGGTGATATCGTCGATCAGGATCGCGCACAGTTCATGCCGGTTGTTCGCTTGCAGGATAACCGACTCGGAGAGGTAGTAGTTTTGTGTCGGCGCTGCGGCATCGAAACGCAGGGCCAGCGTCGTTTTGTTCGTGTTTGCTGCCAGTGAGGGGTCGGCAATAGCCCGGCGAAAGTCGAGCCAGTGTATATCGGCGGCCTCTGCTACCACCGGCCTGGTGAGTCGAGGTTCGAGAGGCCACTGTCTTCGGGGAAGGTCAACCTCAATGAAGATCAGCCTGCCCTCGCGATCAAAATCCAGCTGGGTGTTAGCTGACTCCAGGTAGGAGAAGAAACGACGGTCCTTTGAGAACAGCCCGATCTGTACGTAGAGGGAGTCTTCTTCCAGTTGATAGAAACCCCGCCCGGGGCGGAATAGGCTCGGTCGGGGTTGAAATCCGCAACTTAATGGCCGTGGTAGCCATGCTAATTCAGTTCTTTGAGTCGTTCCCGGGCTTGTTCGGCTTCCAGAGTCCCGGGATAATCATCTACCAACCGCTGGAATATCTCTTTAGCCTCGTCCGTCTTCCCCAATTCCTGCTTCGAGCGGGCCAGTTTGTAGTATGCCCGGCCAAGCGTGGACGAACTCTGGTACTGTTTTACTAAGTATTCCAATTCGGCTATTGCCTCGGCATACTTCTCCTGGGAATAGTAGCATTCTCCGATCCAGTAGTGGGCATTTTCCACGTTCTCATGGTCCGGGCAATCGGCCAGGAATTTCCGGAAACCCTCGATGGCTTTTTCATATTCGGCGCGGCGCACCAGGATGAAGGATTCGTCATAGGTGTTGTTGCAGTCGATAGTTGGTTTGGCTTCTGTGGCCGGGACATCCGGTTGTGCGCCCTGAGATCCGGTTAGGACATGCGTCACCGCAGGCCGCTGGTTCATTTCGTCGATCTTTCGCATGAGGTCGTTGTTGTTCTCCAGAAGCACGGCAATCTGGCGGCTCAGTTCATTAACGGACTCAGCCATATCCGCGCGCAGTCGGTTATCCGATTCCGCTCCGGCGGCGATGGTCGAATCTATGCGTACTACCCGCTCGTATGTCTTGTCCGTCTGGGTGGCAAGGTCCCGGACCTCGCCCCTGAGTTCACTGACTTGCCTCTGCGTGGCGCATCCCCCCAGCCACAAGACAAGGAGAACCGCCATCGGGAAGATGGCGGTTGCGGTGAGTTTGTATCGGGCTATCATCATAACCCCTGACTATGCCTACTGCGAGATAATCCGGAATTCACAGCGCCTGTTCTTTCCCCAGGCCGCTTCGTTGTGACCAGCTTCAAGGGGACGTTCCTTCCCGTAGCTGATGATGGAAATCCGCTCCGGCGCTATTCCGCGGTTAACCAGATAGTCCTGGGAAGACCTGGCCCGCCTCTCGCCGAGCGACATGTTGTACTCCACCGTGCCTCGCTCATCGCAGTGGCCTTCGATCTTGATGATGGCATTCTCGAATTCGATGAGCAAACCATAGTTCTCGTCCAAGCTCGCTTTGGCATCGCCGCGGAGGTTGAACTTGTCGAAATCAAAATACACGGTTTGCAACTGTGACTCTTTCAGTTTGGGAGGCGGGGGTGGTGGTGGAGGAGGAGGTGTCGTATCTTCCACGACGACCGGAGTGGTGTCAACAGGGACCTCTTCGACAACCTCTTTGGGGCCACCGCAGGACATGCCTATGACCGAAACTGTCAGAAGCCCGATTACAACCAGCAAGCCAAGTCTTTTCATGTCAAACATCCCTATTTTTGCTAAAAACTCCTGTTTACGTTTCCTTCACAGTGAGACTAATTTAGGCCGGAGTTGCGGGGGGGTCAATATAAAAAAGACATTTTATTGCGTCCGGGGCGCTCTTTCGACAGTGCTGACGGCAAGTGTTTACGGCAGCGGTCCCCAGTTGGGGTTGGAACACACACCCTCACGTGTCAGGCGGCGTTGATTCCGACCGGTGAGGTCCATCGTGAAGATACTGCGCGATCCCAGCCGTGTGGATGAAAAGATAACGTGTTTCCCATCCGGGGAGAAGTGCGGGTTCTCGTTCATGCCGACTTCCGTAAGCACGCGGTAGTCCCCCCCCGAGGTGTCAATAGAGGCCAGGTCAAAGCGCCGGGAAGGTGTGCGGCTCACAAACGTGATACGACCTCCCCGCGCCGACCAGATGGGAGAATCACTGTAGCTGCTCTGGTAGGTCAGCCGCCGTACTCCCAGGCCGTCGGAGTCCATCGTGTAAACCTGCGGCGCGCCGCTTCTATCCGAGGCAAAGGCCAACATGCTGCCGTCCGGCGACCAGGTCGGCGAGGTGTCGATGGCCCAGTGGTTGGTGAGCCGCTTTATAATGTTGCCGTCGGTATCCAGCACGTATATCTCGGAGTTGCCGTCCCGGGAGAGAACACAGGCGATTTTCCTGCCGTCGGGGGAAATGGCCGGGGCCGCGATAATGCCTGGGTATTCGGCGACCTTGGATACCTTGAGCGTGTTGATGTCGACCCTGTAGAGATGCGGATCTCCGTCAAGGTAGCTGATGAAGTAGACGTCGTTGCTTATGGGGGACATGACCGGGGAAAGATTGATGGAACCATTGCTGGTGAGTTGCCGCTCATTGGCGCCGTCGAAATCGGCCAGGAACAGTTCTTTGGCCTGCCCGACTTCTCTGGCGTAGACAATCCTGGTCCGAAAGATTCCCGGTTCACCGGTGAGCGTGTGCACGATCTGGTCGGCTATCTCATGCCCCATGTCCCGCCACTCGTCCCGGGGTCTTTCGATCCGGCCCTTGGCGAACTGCTGTTTTCGGGAGGTGTCCCACAGACGCCATCGTGCCCGAATCATCGAACCCGGAAACTCGGCCTCCAGCCTCACGAGGTAAGTTGCGCCTAACCTTTTCCAGCCAAGGAGGTCCAGTTCGTCTATTTCGTACAGTTTGAGAAAGAAGCTGTCCGTCAGGACCAGGTCGAAGTCGGCGTAGAAATCCACGTCGAACTGCACCACCGCGGTGATGTAACGCATCAGCGTGGAGTCGTAGCCGCTTATGTAATCGGTACCAACATAGGTCATTTCCTCCACGCCCACGGGCGTGGAACGGATGTCGCCGGAGCGCAAAGTGTCAAAGAAGATGTTGCGTACGTTCCTCTCCTGGGCGGTAGCATCGGTGGCCGCCACAGCGAGCAGTGTGAATACCAGGACCTGGAATAATCGTCTCATGCTAATACCCCGGTTCGTACTTGAAGGGAAGGGTTATGCCGATGATCTCCTCCCCGAAGGAGCGGGGAAGAGGTGGGAACGGGGCGGATCGGCTGACCGCGTGCAGGCAGCCGTCGTCAAAAGCCCCGATGCCGGAGGAGGTCTTAACCTGGACCTCGATTACCCGCCCCGACTTGATCACCTGGAAGTAAACGACGCACACGATGGCTCCGTCGGCCGCTACGGGGTTGCGCCAGTTGCGGAGTATCTTGTTGAAAGCCTGGGTAAACCAGTACGGGTAATTGAAGGAAGTGTTGTCAATGGTTGCTCCCGCAAAGGGAGAACCGCCCCCGGTTATCGGCGAATGGATCTCTTCATCCTCGCCGCCCGGCCGGTCGGCGGTTTGCCCGTTGTGTACGGGCGGTTTCGGTTGCGGTTTCTCCTCGACAACGGCCTCATCCGCCGTGGTTGGCTCTCCCACCGTGATTTCCGGAATCTCCTCGGCGGCGGGTTGGGGGGTGCGGATCGCTATTGGCTCGGGAGGCTCCGCCTGGGGTGAAAGGATCTCAGCCGGAGCCAACAGTGACACCCTGATCACCTCATCATAATCAGACGGACTACCGACTTCGAAGGGGGATGCGAAAACGGTCATGGCGATCACCACAACATGAAGTAAAACTGATAAAATGACGTCCCGTTTCATGTGGTCACCGGAGAGTTCGGCGGGACTTTCTGCCTTCTTCGTAGCCGGTTATCAGCCCGATGGACTCGATTCCCATCTCCTTGAGACGGCCGATAACCTCAATCGCGGTGCCGTAGGCGACGGCCGAGTCGCCGCGTACATAAACCGATCGGGTTCGCGCGGCCCGCATTTCGCGGTCCACGGCCTCCTCGAGACCCTCCAGCCGCGCCCAGGTGTCATTGACGTAGATGCCGCCCAGGGAATCCACCGTCACAATGACCCCCTGTACTTCCTCGTCCATGACCGGAGCGCGGGTCTTGGGCAGGTTGATCTCAATCCCCGACTGCAGCAGGGGCGCGGAAATCATAAAGACAATGAGGAGCACCAGGACAACATCGACAAGGTTGGCGATGTTTATATCCGCCATGGCCCGATAGGATCTGGGTCGCCGGCGATGCATCAGCGCGCCTCTTTCTTGGCGGAGGCCAGGAACTCCAGGATGAACGAGCCCGCATAGTCATTGAGGAACTTGGTCTTATTGCTGGCCCAGTTGTAGCCGATAACGGCCGGGATGGCCGCTCCTAAGCCGACAATAGTGGCCAGCAAGGCCTCGGCGATCCCCGGCGCTACCACGGCCAGCGAGGCAGATCCTCGTTCACCGATAGCCCAGAAAGAGTTCATGATACCGACCACCGTGCCCAGCAGTCCCATGAAGGGAGCACTATTACCAGTGGTGGCCAGGAAAATGACCTGCCTTTCCAGCTTTCCTATTTCCTCGGTGGCCGTTCTTTCCATAGTCATCTCAACGATCTCAAAGTCGCTCTCGTCGAGCGGCCGCAGCCTCTCCTTAAGACCACCGGCTTCGTTCTTCGCCTGGCTCAATTGCGTGAGTTCGGCGTAGCCGGCTGCGAATATCTGCGACAGGGGAGAAGCGCTGTTGGATTTGGCCTGGCCGATATTATCGGCGATTCTCCGGGACCGGCGAAAGGAGTGCAAGAAACTCTCCGTGGCGCTCTCCGCTGCTCTGAATTGCCGCCACTTGTGGAGAATTATGACCCAGGACACCAGCGACATGAAGGTCAGGGCCGAAAGCACAACGAGGCCGAAAATCGACGTATCCCCGATGATCTGCCACAGGGAACCGCCGAAAATGCTTGGCAGAATGATATTGTTCATAGTGGTTTTACGTTCCGCCTTTCGATAAGTTTGCTGCCTTCCCGTTCGATAATTCCGGGGCATCGTGCCGGGGAATG
>JAGLXI010000199.1 GCA_023132995.1 Candidatus Zixiibacteriota bacterium
GCTGGGTGGCCCACCATTTATGGTGGGAAAAAGCAGATGGAGAAACCCACCTTGAAAGGTGGGCCACCCAGCCCTGAGCACGATTCTTGCGCTTGTCAGGCGGGCTTTTCGTCACGTTGGTTCGTAGGCTCAGGACTGTCCTCCATACCCGGTAGTGGGTCCGCGAATTTCCGGCGGAATATGAATGCCGAGACACCTACATGGAGTGCAATGATGGCGAGTGGGGCGAGCCAATTGAATGTCCAACTCGGATCTGATGCGTTCATGCATTGGGATAATAGCAGCCCGTAGAATGGGAACGACAGGGCATAGTTTAGAACGAGATCTTTCATGATGTAGCGCCGAGTTTTCAGATCCTCAACAGCGATACCCTCAAGTCTCTCCTTCACGAATTCCTGGCCATACTTGCGAACAAGCATCCTATTCAAGACAAACCAGCGATCAGCTATCTGCTGGAGCTTCTTCCAACGCACCCAGAAGAGGCTCGTTACTATTACCAGAGCGGAGATCACCAGATACAATGCATCACTGCTGATAAGGTATCCTTGCGCGTCTGCACTCCTAATAAAGGAGAAGCAAAGGGCACCAAGAATAATCACGGCGAAATTCAGGAGATGATCTCGCTCCCGTTTCTCGGTGTCTATTTCCTTCCGAGATTGGGTGAAGTACTCTAGATCGAATGACTCAAGATTGTTCATTGCACGTCTCTCCAGTCGAAGCTGCTGCTGCTCCTGGGTTGTGCGTTTCCCAGGCACGGATCAACGGGAACTTGCATTCCCTGTTCTCTGCCCGACTATTGATTATATGGTTTCTGTTTAGGAGCCCTACTTCAATGCCGGTCACAAGGCGTCCGTAGAGCTGTGTACGCTCTTGTTACCGTCCATTAGTTCGAAGTACGTAATCTGCGATATATCTTCCCCTCCTTTCCTCCACTCATCCGGTTTTTCGCCATCGAGCATAATAACGAACGTTGGCCTTGCCCATTTTCGGATTGTTCGCCACCTCCTTGAGCTTCAACGATTCTGTCCCTCAACCTGAACTTCTAACCAGCAAAAGTTCGGATCACTATGGCCAGAACCGTTGTCACAAGAACACCTGCAACGAAGAGAGCATAGTCGCGCCGGG
Source organism: Candidatus Zixiibacteriota bacterium (assembly GCA_023132995.1). Classification (GTDB taxonomy): domain Bacteria; phylum Zixibacteria; class MSB-5A5; order GN15; family FEB-12; genus JAJRTA01. The sequence goes on from JAGLXI010000199.1 coordinate 1,126, forward strand.
CACTCCTTTTATCTCCAGATTTGAGGAGTCTGGCAAAGTGCTCAGCAACGGGAAGCGGTACGTTCTCAAGCAGGTCTACCTTTTCCTTCAATTGACTTTCTCGTTCTTCAAGATTCTGAAGCTCGCTCTCAAGTCTCTTGACGGAACTTTCTCTAGCACGTGCGACTTGTGCCAACTCTTCGAGGACAGAATCAACATCCGAGGATGCCCTATTCAGATCAGCAGTGAGTTCAGCCAATCGTTCGCCATAGGTCTTCTCCGTTTTCCCTTCCCGCCTGATGACACGTAGACGAAGCAGGAAGGGCACAGTGCTGCCGACAACTGCTATCAGCGCGCCTAGCAACGCTAGAAACTTCACTTCATCCATTCCGTCTCCTCATCCTTCTGCTCCGTCCACACCCTGACATCCATCTCACTCAACTGGCCTCCACCAGCCTCATTCCTTGCCACCATGCGTATGCCCGCGCCATTCCCAATTATCTCGAATAATGCCGATTCAGCATAAGCAACTGCAATCCGGGCGTCAAGCATTTCTGCATGTTCTCCTCATATCCGGCAGATTTCGGATAGAGTCGCCCGACCGGGCTTTCCCTTGACATTGTCAGAAAAAAGGCGACATTTTGACCGTGAGTAGTCTGCAATCAAGAGGCGACCGACGCCCCGCCGGGGTCGGACAGCGGCCGGACTCCCGCGCGCTGTCCAACCGAATTCTGGAACACGCCGGCACCGGTATCCCCCGCGCCCAGTTCCTCAAAGAAGCGTCACAGATATTGATCGAATTCACCGTCTGCGACGTCGTCAGACTTGTGCTACAGGATCGCGGGCGGCGTTACTGCTGTGAACTCACTTGCGACACGAGCCGGCCCTTCCGATTCGAGGTAACGCCCAACCCTCCCGATAAGAGCGCTGAGATTACCTGGAGCGCGGGCAAGAATGAAGCCTTAGAGCAACTATGCCGTGATATTATGCACATGCGCATCGATCCGTCCGCGCCGTGGTTTACCGATAACGGCAGCCTGTGGACGAGCGACGTGGGTACACTCCCTATGGAGGGCTTACGTGAACCGTGTCCGGAATGCGGGCCGGGTATCCATGTCGACGAGGACTGCCGTTCTCTCGCCCTGATTCCGATTGAAGCCGGTCAGCAACGAATCGGCCTGTTGCAGTTGCAGTCCGCCAAGAAGGCTCTCTCGCTTGAGCGGGAGATCGAACCCTGCGAACGTCTGGCTCAGACTCTTGGTATCGCTCTGGTTCACCGGCGCCTGCAGGTGGAGTTGCGCGAACGGGTCAAGGAGTTGACCTGCCTTTACGGTATTGCCAAGCTCGGGGCGCAGCCGGAGATATCCCTCGAGGAACTGCTGCAGCGAACGGTGGAACTTCTGCCGCCGGCCTGGTTATATCCCGATACGGCGTGCGCCCGGATCGTCCTGAGCGATCACACTTATGCTACCTGCGGCTATAAAAAGGCGACCCAGAGCATGAAAGCCGACATCGTGGTAAACGGGAATAAGCAGGGCTTCGTGGAAGTGGGGTACATCTGGGAGATGCCCCAGCTTGACGAAGGTCCCTTCCTGAACGAAGAGCGCAACCTGATCGACACCATTGCCCGTGACATATCGGTCATAGTCGAACAGGAGCAGGCCGAAGATGAGAAGTCCCGGCTGCAGGAGCAGTTGCTACACGCCGATCGCCTGGCCACCATCGGTCAACTCGGAGCCGGGCTGGCACACGAGTTGAACGAACCCCTGGCCAACATTCTCGGCTTCGCTCAATTAGCAGCCAAGGATCCAGCTCTGACCGGCCAGACCAGGCAGGACATAGAAAAAATCGTCTCCGCGGCCCTGCACGCCCGTCAGGTGACAACGAAACTCCTTGTGTTCGCCAGAGAAACGCCAGCGGAGAAGACACAAGTGAACCTCAACAGCCTGGTGGAAGACGGACTTCACTTTCTGCAGTCGAGGTGTACCAAGGCCGGGATCAAACTGGTGCGCAACCTGCCGAAGGGATTGCCTGAAATCACGGCCGACCGCTCGCAACTGCTTCAGGTGCTGACCAACTTAGTTGTCAACTCGGTACAGGCGATGCCCCACGGCGGACGCCTGACAATTACCACCGGCGGCGATGACGCTCAGGTGCTGCTGTCCGTTGAGGACACCGGCACGGGCATGAGTGAGGAAGTTATGAAAGACATCTTCAACCCGTTTTTCACCACCAAGGATGTCGACCAGGGCACCGGTCTGGGTTTATCAGTTGTGCATGGCATCGTCACCTCCCATGGCGGAACGATAGTGGTCGAGAGCACTATTAACCGGGGAACGAAGTTTGTGATCCGGCTGCCGATGGAATCACCTCAAAACAACAGCGAGGGCCAGGATGGCTGAATCGGGAAAAAAGCGCCGCATTCTCGTGGTCGATGACGCTCCGGAAACGCTGGAAGTGCTTGAGAGAAACCTGGCTTCAAGAGGTTACCAGGTGCATACGGCGTCAGGCGTTGACGAAGCGCTCCGGGTTCTCGAAGCGCAAGCGATTGACCTGGTCATCACGGACTACAAGATGCCACGAGTCAGCGGCCTGGACCTGGTCAGGCACGTTCGCGAGAATCTCACGGACACCGAGGTCATGATGATCACCGGCTATGCGTCAATCGGCGGGGCGGTTGAGGCCGTCAAGTACGGGGCCGAGGACTACCTGGCCAAGCCTTTCACCGATGAGGAACTTTCCGACGCAGTGGAGCACGCCCTGGACAGACTCCGCACCCGGCGCGCAGCCCGGTCCCGCTCAGAAAAGGAGGTTTCCGAATCGTACGGAATCCTCGGTGAGTCAGAAGCGATACACAAGGTGTTCCGAGCCATCGGCAAGGCTGCCTTGACTTCCGCAACCACTCTCATAACGGGGGAAAGCGGAACCGGCAAGGAACTCGTCGCGCGGGCTATTCACTACAGCAGTCCGCGAGCGTCAGCTCCCTTTGTCCCAGTCAACTGCGGCGGCATCCCCGAGGGCCTCCTGGAAAGCGAGTTGTTCGGGCATATCAAGGGAGCCTTCACGGGAGCGACCGAGACCCGCGCCGGCTTCTTTCAAACCGCCGACGGCGGCACGATCTTCCTTGATGAGATCAGCGAAACCAGTCTGGCCATGCAGGTCAAGCTGCTGCGCGTCCTGCAGGACAAGGAAGTCTGCATGGTCGGGGACGTTCACTCTCGAAAGGCCGACGTACGCGTTGTGGCCGCAACCAACAAGGACCTGCACAGCCTGGTCGAGAAAGAGCTCTTCCGCGAGGATCTCTTCTTCCGCCTCAGCGTCATTACCATCACCGTTCCCCCCCTGGCCGAAAGAGGAGACGATATCCTTATCCTGGCCCGTTACTTCGCCGGCAAGTTCGCCCAGGAGTCGGGCAAACAGGCAGTACGCTTCTCTGATACCGCCGTCCGGGTTCTGAAAGACTATGACTGGCCAGGGAATGTCAGGGAACTGGAGAACATTATCCAGAGACTGACAGTCATGGCAGATGGCAATCTCATTGACGCACCCGACCTGCCATCCCTGATGCGGTTTTCAGCGCCGCGTCGGACGCGACTTCACCGCACTCTTGCGGAAGTGGAGAGGGAGCATATTCGCAATGTCCTGACCGGCGTAAACAACAACAAGACACGCGCCGCCGAGATACTGGGAATCGATCGCAAGACTCTCAGAGAAAAGCTAAAAGCGAACAAGAACTCCTGAGTCTTCTCGGCGACACCGGGGAATTCCTCCCCGGTGATACAGATTTCCCCGCCCCATTCCCTGTTATCAGAGACGTAGCACGGCTGGCTGTCCCCCGCTCGACATTGAATCCACACATTGACCTATCACGGTATCTCATTGCCGGACAGGCCGATATAACACCGCCTTCGCTGATTCGCGGGACACTTCACATCACGGGCGCACGTTATGGCACACTCATTGCTTAAGGCCCGGATGCGGGTGTCAATGATAACAGCAACCCGCATGAGAGAAACCGCTAAGTAGGGAAAACAAATGATGGAAACCGGAACAATGCAAGTTGCACTTATGGAGGACCTCACTATGTCATCAGTGAAGCTGCTTGTCGGTCTTTGTGCGACCTGCAACAATGCTGAAGACTGTGTCTACCGGAAGCGCCGCGGAACAGACGCGATATATTGCGAGATGTTTGACTGCTACGCCCCTATCGCGGGCAATGGCGGAAAACGTGTTGCTAACGCCGCCATAATGACGCCGGACACAGTGGAATCCACGGGGTTCAAAGGCCTCTGTGTGAATTGTGCACATCGCGATACCTGCATGCTGCCCAAACCGAAGGGCGGGGTCTGGCACTGCGAGGAATACGAATAGCATTTGCAGGTGAAAGGGAGCAATGACTGCTGAAGAAATATCAGCCATCGTAGAGAAAAACGGCCCCGCGCAGGGGGGGCTAATAGCCATCCTGCAGGAAATACAGGCCCGCTACGGCTATCTTCCCGAAGACGCCCTGAGAGTTGTCGCCCAAGAGACCGGCCGTTCACTGGTTGACATATATGGAGTGGCTACATTTTACAGAGCGTTCAGCCTTGAGCCCCGGGGGAAACATCTCATATCCGTGTGCCTGGGAACGGCGTGTCATGTTCGAGGTGGACCGACCATTGCAGAGGAGGTCGAACGACAACTGGGAATCAGGGCGGGCGAGACAACAGCGGACAGAGAGTTCACGCTGGAGACGGTCAACTGCCTGGGCGCCTGCGCCCTTGGTCCGGTAGTTGTTGCCGACGGGCACTACTTCGCCAGAATGAAAACCTCAATGGTCAAGGAGATACTTGACAAGGTACGCATCGGTCTGGATCGGGTTGAAGTTGATACTGACCAACGTGTGTTCCCGGTCGAAGTGAGTTGTGCCCGGTGTAATCACAGCCTGATGGATCCGCGGCACGTGATCGATGGCCACCCTCCCATTCGGGTAACGGCCTCTTTCGGCAATAAACACGGCTGGATGATGTTATCCAGTCTATATGGCAGCTACGAGGTAGCCTCGGAATACGAAATTCCTCCCGATACCATTATCCATATCTTTTGCCCTCACTGCCATGCCGAATTGATCGGCAGTTCAAAGTGTGGTGAGTGCGGCGCGCCCATGGTGCCGATGATCGTCCGCGGTGGTGGTGTGGTTCAGATTTGCTCTCGTCGTGGCTGTAAGGGCCACTTGTTGGATCTGGGTGGCGCCGCATCGGAATAACGATTGGACCCAGTCCGCTACGAGGTATGAGGAGAGATCGCTAAATGAGAAAGTTTGCATCAGTTGAGGAACTACGGGATTTCCGCCGGCGCATCATAAGCGATGGAAAAACCCAGGAAGAAAAACCCACTATTGTAATTAGTGCTGACACAGGAGCACAGGCCAGCGGTATCAATGATATCATAAGACTAATCAAGCGATACATCCTCGAGAGAAATCTTCAGGAGAAAGTTGCGCTCAGAATTACCGGCTGTCACGGGTTTTGCGAGATGAACCCGTATGTTCTCGTGGAGCCGGGAGGCCATTTCTACCCGAAGCTTAAGACGGAAGACGTTCCCAGAATGGTAGAAGCGGCGGTGGGTGGTTTCGTGGACGAAGGTTTGATCTACAAAGAGCCGCGCGAACAAAAGAAATATCCCTGCCAGGACGATATTCCTTTCTTCAAGAAGCAAACTCGTACCATCCTGGGAGAGAATCAAAGACTGGACCCTATACGAATTCTCAATTACATCGAACAGGGCGGATACGCGGCGGCGGAGAAAGTCTTGTCCAACCCAGATCCGGAGTGGATCATCCGAGAAATTCAGAAGTCCGGCATAAGGGGCCGGGGCGGAGCAGGCTTCCCAACCGGCAAGAAATGGGAACTGGCGAGAGCTTCCGGTAACGGCAGGGGACAGAAATACATTATCTGCAACGCCGATGAGGGTGACCCCGGCGCATACATGGACCGCGGCGTTTTAGAAGGCAACCCGCATGCCATTATCGAGGGAATGCTTATTGCAGGTATCGCTATCGGCGCTACCGAGGGCATAGTATACGCACGCAGCGAATACCCGTTGGCTATCAAGCACACTCTGATCGCCCTGCGTCAGGCGCGCGACGTTGGTCTCCTTGGAAAGGATATCCTCGGTACCGGCATCGATTTCGACATCGATATTTTCCGTGGCGCGGGCGCTTTTGTATGTGGTGAAGAGACGGCGCTGATCAGATCCATAGAAGGATTTATAGGAGAACCCCGTCAGCGACCGCCATATCCTATCGAGAAGGGTCTTTGGGGCCATCCTACCTGCATCAACAACGTAGAGACCCTGGCCAACATCCACGTAATAATCGACCGCGGAGCCGAAGCATACGCCAAGGTGGGAGTGCCGGGTAATACGGGAACAAAGATTTTCTCATTGGTGGGGAAGATCCGAAACACCGGACTGGTCGAAGTCCCGTTGGGTACGAAGATCAGCGAGGTTGTATACGACATCGGCGGCGGTTCGGTCGGCAACGCAAAGATCAAGGCGGTGCAGACAGGCGGCCCGTCAGGTGGCTGCATCCCCGCCAATATGTTTGATCTCCCGATTGAATACGAAAGCCTTGCCAAGGTCGGATCAATGATGGGGTCCGGCGGCATGATTGTCGTGGACGAAAACACGTGCATGGTTGACTTCGCCAAATACTTTATGTCCTTCCTTAAGGACGAATCGTGCGGTAAGTGCTTCACCTGCCGGAAGGGCACACAGCGTATGCACGAAATCCTTGACGACATTTCCAAAGGTAAAGCAACACTTGAGGACCTGGATCTGCTTGAGGAGTTGGCGCTTGTCGTGAAAGACACTACCATGTGCGGACTGGGGCAGACAGCGTCCAACCCGGTTCTCAGCACCCTGCGGTATTTCCGAAATGAATACGAACGACACATCAAGGACAAAAGATGTGACGCCTTCGTCTGCAAGGAACTGGTCGGAGCTCCCTGCCAGTCTGCCTGTCCGCTCGGCACCGAGGCCTGGCGCTACGTGGCCCACATCGCGCGCGGCGAATATGATGATGCTTATACCGTCATCCGGGATGCAAACCCATTCCCGTCGGTATGCGCCCGGGTCTGCCACCATCCCTGTGAGGAAAGGTGCCGCGCCGGTACGAGCGGCGGTGACCCTATAGCTATTCGGTCGCTCAAGCGCTTCATTACCGACCGCGTCGATCCATCACTATACAAACCGCAAAGAGTGGTGTGGACCGATGGCAAGCCTCCCAAGGTAGCGGTAGTCGGCTCCGGCCCTGCCGGCCTCACTACCGCCCATTATCTATCTTTGCAAGGCTACAAAGTGACTGTCTTTGAGGTCGAGCCGGAGCCGGGTGGGATGCTTTACTGCGCAATTCCGACCTATCGTCTGCCGCATGAGGTCATCAGAAATGAGATCAATGCCCTCCTGGATGACAACATCACACTCAAATGCAACATCGCGCTGGGTCGTGACATCACAGTGGATGGATTGTTTGAGGACGGTTACAAGGCGGTCCTGCTGGCCCTGGGCGCGCACAAGAGTAAGCCGCTAAGTCTCGAGAACGAAGATGCGGACGGTGTCTATCCGTCAATTGAATTCCTCAAGGCCTTGAACATGAGAGGTGAGCATCTGGCTCAAGGTCGGGTAGGTGTCATAGGCGGCGGCAACTCCGCTATTGATGCTGCTCGGATGGCGTTGCGCCAGAAAGATGTCAACAGTGTTACTATCCTTTACCGTCGGACACGCGAAGAGATGCCTGCCTTTTCCGAAGAGATTGAAGCTGCGGACCAGGAGGGAATCAAGATCGAGACATTGGTCACTCCCACCAAAGTTATCGTTAAAGACGGACACTTGTCCGGTCTCGAATGTGTCCGGAACGAGTTGGGCGATGTCGACTCCAGCGGTCGGCGACGGCCGGTTCCAGTACAAGGCACCGAGCGCATCATCGAGCTTGACACGCTGGTTGTGGCTATCGGTGAGGACTCGGGGATTGACGCTATTGGTCCTGCCCGCTTAAGCCGTATTGAGACGACCAGGTGGAACACGGTGAAAGCTGATAGAACCACCCTCCTTACCAATCGGCCCGGAGTATTCGCCGCCGGCGATGTCGTCACCGGCCCCAATACGGTGGTTGAAGCCATCGCAGCCGGTAAGAGAGCGGCCGTGATGATCAACCGGTACATACGCAATGAGGAGATGGTCCAACCGGCTGAGCCGTGCCTGCCAAAGGTATATATCGAGCCGGTCAAGATGGACACAGAAGACGCGTCATTGGCTGGTCGCGTTGAAACCCCGCGCGCGCCGGCGGAATGGCGCACGCGCAACTTCTCCGAAGTGGAGGTGTCACTCTCTGTTGATGAGGCAACCCATGAAGCTTGTCGGTGCCTTCGGTGCGACCTGGAGTTCACCAAACCCAAAAAGGTTGAAACCGAAACAGAGGCCAAGGCTGCCGTAACTGGAGGCAAATGAACATGGTCACGCTGTACATAAATGGCTTGAAGGTCTCGGTGGAAAAAGGCACAACGTTGCTTGAGACGGCCCAGTTCCTTGGCTTTCCTATTCCAACATTGTGCCACATGGAAGGGCTTTCCCCTTATGGCGCCTGCCGGTTATGTGTCGTGGAGATTGGCGAAGGCCCAAAGGCCAAACTGGTGACCTCGTGTACCTACCCGGCCGAAGAGGGACTGAAAGTCCGCACTGCTTCGGTGCGTGTCGTGAAGGCGCGCAAAATGGTTCTCGAACTGCTGCTGGCATCGTGTCCACAGTCGAAGATCATTCAGGACCTTGCCGCCGCTCACGATATTC
>JAGLXI010000002.1 GCA_023132995.1 Candidatus Zixiibacteriota bacterium
TTCCCGCTTCCGCGGGAATGACTCATAATTGATGGCAGTTGATGGTTTGCATTATATTCCGGGTTTTTCAACAAGCACCAAGCGTATGGGCCACCCGACCAACCGAAAATGAAAACCCGCAAAACGAACCCATTTCCGCGCGTTGCCTGGTCATGAACTGCGGTCCACCGTTGAGCCCCCACCCGACGCTGTCGCTCTGGATGGGGTACCCCTTTTTTTATGTCAGGACCACAGGGGTCCTGACCTGACAAGAGCTGCCCGTTGAACATCCGATGCTCACCACACGTCATATCAATGGTTGACAGGTTGATTGCAGGTCGAGAGGTTGGCGACCACATCAGCCACTGGCAGGAAACAATAGGAGTACAAACATGCAAATCCGTATCGCACTGGTTCCGGTGGTCGCGGCGCTGCTCTGGATTGTGTCGGCCGGATCGGTCAGTTCCCGCGACGCAGACAAGACGCTCCCGGGACCGGATGAGTTCGTGAAGGTGGATGTCCTTCCCGTCTGGGGACCACTTGATGTGCCCGCCCGGGCCAACCTCGATTACCCGGTAGTCCCCGGACTCAGACCATCCGCAGGTCGCCGTTAGAAGCACCATGAAAACTGCTAACATCACGCGCATTGAGCACCTCCTTCTTCTGGACCTGAAGGCAGGTCCGTTTGATATTGTACACCCTAGGCACGGGAGATTACCCTTTGATGTCTACCACGAACTAATGTGCCCTTAGCAGCAAGGTCGCCTGCCAGCGCCTGTCAGTCAAGCGATTGTAGTGTGCTGGTGCTGTGTTCACCCTCCCGGTTCCACCGCGCTGCAATCAGTGAAATCCGCCGGAAAAGCGGTCGATCTCTAACGAATGCAATTCTTGACAGGCGACGTATAGCTCAGCAGATTCAGGGTGACCGTTGTCACAGGGCGACGGTCGGCGATACTTGGAAGGACACACAAATGATCAGACTAATACTGCCGATCTGGCTGCTGTTGCTTCCGGCGCTGTCACTGACGGCGGGGACACCGGACACCACGGAGCAGGTCGATGTCGAAGAGATCATCCGTCGGGTTGATCGGCTGTATCGATCCCAGTCCAGTTACTCCGAATTGGAGATGGAAATCATCACCCCCCACTGGCAGCGGACGCTGGCCATGTATTGCTGGAGCGAAGGGATAGAGAAGACCTTCATCCGCATTACGTCGCCGCAAAAGGAGAAGGGGGTGGCGACACTCAGGGTCGGGAATGAGATGTGGAACTACCTGCCCAAAACCAACAAGGTCATCAAGATCCCACCTTCAATGATGATGGGTTCCTGGATGGGGTCGGATTTCACTAACGATGACCTGGTGAAGGAGTCGTCGCTATTTGAAGACTACAGCTATGAACTGATCCCACCTGACAGCACCGAGGAGGGGTTGCTTCTTGTCAACTGTATTCCGCGTGAAGACCTGGCGGTGGTATGGGGCAATATCGTGATCGCCGTCTCCGAATCGGATCACCTGCCCAGATGGCAGAAGTACTACGATGAAAAGGGCGCCCTCATGCGAGTCATGACATACTCCCGGGTGAAGAACCTCGGCGGCCGGAAGTTGCCGTCGGTGATCGAGATGGTTCCGCAGAACAAAGAGGGACACAGGACAGTTTTTCGCTACCTGAAGGTTGAGTTCGATATAGCGCTGGATGACGAAACATTTACGCTGCGAAACCTTCGCTCGCATGAATAGGATATTGCCGGGATGATTACATTCAAGGTCGCCTTTCGCAACGTTCTCCGGCAGAAGCGCCGTACGCTGCTGACCATGCTGACTATGCTGGGCGGATTTACACTGGCGGCCATCTCAATCGCCTGGTCCGACGGAACCTACAATGTCATCATCGATATGTTCACCCGGGCACAACTGGGGCATATTCAGATCCATGGAGCCGGTTACCTGGATCGACCGACTCTTTACAACACGGTCGACGACTACGCTGGTGTCGGTGAGCGGATCGGCTCGATCGAGGGCGTCGTTGGCTGGTCTCCCCGGCTTTACTCGGCCGGGCTGGCCTCGGTGGGTGAGAAAAGCGCCGGGGTGCGTATTATTGGGATCGACCCGGTGAGGGAAATCCGGACCACACGGTTCGACAGGAAGATCATCTCCGGCCGGTCGTTTGCGCAATCGGGCTCGCTTGAGGCAATCCTCGGAAAGGGACTGGCGAAAGCACTGAAGGCTGATGTCGGCAGCGAGGTCGTGCTTGTTTCGCAGGGAGCCGACGGATCCATCGCCAACGACCTGTATGAGATTGTTGGCATCATTGACGCCGGTGACGTCACCTCCAACCAGACTGCCCTTTATCTCACCCTGGGTGACGCCCAGGAACTGTTGGTGCTGCACGGGCGGGTGCATGAGATTGTCATTATTGCCGAGGACCTGGACGATGTAGCGCCGCTGACCGCGACCATTGAAGAAACCATCGACCGACCCGAACTGACGGTGGAGCCCTGGCAGGAGTTTGCCAAGTCATTCTACAACGCGATGAAAGCCGACCAGCGGGGAATTTGGATTATGGTTTTCATCATCGTCCTGCTCGTCTCCGTAGGGGTGCTTAATACTGTCTTGATGACGGTGCTCGAACGCACACGCGAATACGGTGTCCTTCGGGCAATGGGGGTACGACCACTTCAGGTCATTCGGCTGGTGGTGTACGAAGTGACCGTCATGGCGGTGGTGTCGGTTGTGGTCGGCACTCTGCTGAGCCTTGTGATCAACTACCTGTTGTCGCTGCACGGAGTTCCTATGCCCACGTCTTTCACCTACGGTGGGATGGAGTTTTCGCGCATGTACACCGAGATAAACGCCCGGAGCTTTATCATTCCGGCCGTGACAGTAGTTCTGTCGGCGATTGCCGTCAGCGTTTTCCCAGCTATCAGAGCGGCCCGTACGGCTCCGGCCAGGGCAATGCGAACGCACTGAGGGATTATGACCTTGATGATCTATTGCAAGTTGGCCTGGCGAAACGTCCTGCGCAACAAGCGAAGGACTCTTATCGCCGGCATTGCCATTGGTATCGGATTGGCGGCGCTGATCTATGTCGACGCCCTGATACTTGGCATGGAAGATAACATGGTCAAATCCGCCACCTCGTCGTTCCTGGGCGAGGGGCAGATCCACCGCGAGGGTTTCCGGCAGACATTCGAGGTTGACCTCACGGTGAACAACCTGGCCGAGGTGGTAGAAAGTATCAAGCAGGAAGAGGTCGTCGAGTCGTTTACCCTGCGGACGTTCTGTTTCGGCATGATCAGTTCCCCGGCCAACGTCAGTTCGGTCAGCATGGTCGGGGTGGACCCCGCCAACGAGCGGCACCTGTCGCAGGTTGACGAGGCGCTTGTCGAAGGGACATACTTTGAGGGCGACGACGACCGCCAGCTCTTGATCGGCCGCAAGTTGGCGGAGTTGCTTGAAGTGGGACTAGGCGATCGGGTGGTAATGACGGCAGCCCAGGCGGGGACAGGGGATCTGGCCCAGGAGATGTTCCGAGTATCCGGTATTTACTATTTCAATGTGCCCCAGATGGATCAGTACATGGCGTTTGTCCTTATCAGCAAGGCCCGGCAGATGCTGGCCTTAGGCGACGAGGCTCACCAGATCGCCCTCAAGTTCCATGACGCGTACTTGGGCCGTGACCAGGACCATCCTTTTTGGAACAGGTACTCACGGAACGGGAATGAGGCGGTCGGCTGGACGGTATTACTGCCCCAGTTGGAGGCGGCCTTTGAACTGTCCGGGTTCTCCACGCTGATCGTAGCCATAATACTGTTTGGCGTGGTTTCGCTTGGCATTGTCAACACACTGTTCATGTCGCTTCACGAACGGATGTTTGAGTTTGGTGTGATGCGGGCGGTGGGAACACGCCCCGTGGCTATGGGACAACTCGTGATTCTCGAGGCTGGCGCACTGGCCATTCTCTCTGTTGTCCTGGGAATGATACTCGGTTTTGTGACTCTGTACATCTCAACCAGGATAGGTATCGACTACACCGGGATCGAGTTTGCCGGTGTCACCTTCCGGGAGTTGCTTTACCCGGTAATGGAAGTCAGGCAGTTTATCGTGTTTCCTCTCTGGGTTTTCGCTTTCACCGTGGGAATCGCGTTCTATCCCGCTATCTATGCCGCCCGCCTGACGCCGGCGAAGGCAATGAGGAAATCATTTTAGGAGAGTCAGTGATGGAACCCAACAACCAAGCTGGTGTCATTATTGCCGAAGCCGTCACCAAGGTCTACTCCGACAACGGCGTACCGGTGGAAGCGGTTCGGGGGATTGACCTGACAATCAAGCACGGCGAATTCACGGCCATCGTCGGCCCCTCCGGTTCGGGCAAGACCACCTTTCTCAATATCGTCTCCGGACTCGACAGCGTCACCTCGGGAAGAGTGTGGCTGGCCGGCAGGCTCCTTTCCGAGATGAGCGGCCGGGAGCTTTCTGACTTTCGCCGCGACAGTATCGGCTTTATTTTCCAGGCCTACAATCTCATACCGGTGCTGAGTGTCGAGGAGAATATCGAGTACATTATGCTCCTGCAGGGCGTCGGTAAATCCGAGCGACACCGACGGGTAGGCCGGATACTTGAAAAACTGGGCCTGGCCGAATTCGCCGATCGCGTTCCGGTGAAGCTGTCCGGCGGACAGCAGCAGCGCGTGGCGGTGGCCCGAGCGATGGTTGCCGAACCGGTCTTAGTGTTGGCCGACGAACCGACCGCCAACCTCGATTCGAAAACCGGCGCCGGGCTGCTGGACATGATGCGTGAACTCAACCAGACCACCGGCATGACTTTCGTCTTCTCTACCCACGACCGGGCCATCATGGAGCGAGCCACACGGCTGGTTACGCTCAAGGACGGGCGCGTCGACAACGACGAGACGAGGGACTGATTGCGCACACTGCCTATGACATGCTCCCCAGGCCTGAGGAAGTTGCCGTTATTGCTGGCGGGGTTGCTGCTCCTGCCGTGCCCCGGTCGGACTTCCGAGACCCTGTCTTTCGACGGTTACTATAAGAACTTCTCTGTCGCCTATTTCTTACCCCGCTATAAAAACCCCACTGATTCATCGAACACGCCGCCGCTGGGTAGCGTGTCCAACAGGCTGCGCCTCAATTCACGGTGGCGGCTGAGCGATCGCGTTCAAGTGAAAGTGTCTTACGACTTAGCTCCCCGGGTACAGGACCGCCTGCTTTTCGACGAGTCACCCGTCACAACCGCCACCGATCCGTTGAGCTATCGTGTGGTTGATCTCGATGCCCGGCTTTACCCCTCGCTAAACGACGAGGTGGCCTCTTTTGCGATTTTTCAGAACCTCGACCGAGCCTTCATCACCATCCGCACGAACCGGGCCGACCTGTATGTGGGCCGGCAGGCTATCGCATTCGGCGCGGCGAGAGTCGTCAACCCGACCGATATCATCGCGCCGTACAGCTACGAGACACTTGACACCGAGGATCGCGTCGGTGTGGATGCCGTTCGGGTGAGAGTGCCGCTGGGATTCATGGGAGAAATCGACGCTGCCTGGGTGGGCGGTGACAAGTTTGAGTCTGACCGCAGCGCGGCGTTTCTGCGCACGAAGTTCTATGCTCTCAGAACGGACATGGCCCTCCTACTGCTGGGCTTCCGAAGGAACCTGTTGCTTGGCGTCGAGGCGGCCCGCTCGCTCGGTGGGGCAGGGGTCTGGTTTGAGGCGGCTCATGTTTTTGTTGATGCGCTGGCAGACGAGGCAATCCCCCAAAGAGACTATTTCCGCGGTTCGCTTGGCGGCGACTACAGTTTTGGCGGCAATACCTATGTCTTTGCCGAATACCACTTCAACCAGGCCGGAAGAGACCGCCCCGGCGAGTACCTTTCGGACTCGACACACGCCGCGTATACCGAAGGATCGGTCTACCTGATGGGCAGGCACTACCTTGCCTCGGGGATGACCTGTCAACTGACGCCACTGATCAGCGGAGGCGTGGAGTTGCTCTGCAATCTGCGGGACCGGTCAGCCTATGTTGTTCCCAGTATCGAATACAACGTGGCGGAGGATATTTACCTTGCAGGGGGCGCCTACATAGGGATCGGCAGACGCCCGGAATCTGCCATGCGGATGCGCTCGGAGTTTGGATCCTACCCCGATATCTATTTCGGTTCCTTCCGGGTTTATTTTTAACACAGCCGGTCGGCCACGACTTCCGATCCGGCGTAAAAAAGCTTTGTTTGAGCTTCGTGGGGGTGTAACTTGGCAGAGTCGAAGGTGGAGGTTCACGTTTGCGGACAAAACCCGGGCTGTTGAGGGAACACCGTTTCGCATGTTACGAAGCTGTTGAGTTTCGCGACGTGCTTGCCGATATTCCCTGTGGAGCGGGGTTCGGCGGAACTATCCACGACCCGGCCACCGTGAGTATCTGTGGCAATCGAGCCACTGGAGTACAAAAGGATTTGAGTCTATGAAATACCTGGTAACCGGCGGAGCCGGATTCATCGGATCGAACATAGCGAGCAAGCTGGCCGAGCAAGGCGAGCAGGTCCGCATTCTGGACAATTTCTCATCCGGAAACGAGGCCAATGTGGCCATGCTTCCGGACGACATCGAAGTAATCGACGGTGACATCCGCGACTACTGGACTGTGGAAAAGGCTGTTCGGGAGATAGACTACGTGTTGCATCAGGCGGCGTTGCCCTCGGTGCCGCGCTCGGTAGAAAACCCCCTGACGTCGAATGCGGTCAATATCGACGGCACCCTGAACATGCTCGAGGCGGCCAGGAACGCTTCAGTGAAGAAGCTGGTCATGGCTTCTTCTTCGTCGGTCTATGGTGAATCGGAAGAACTGCCCAAGCACGAGGGCATGGTTCCCTCGCCGCTTTCCCCTTACGCCGTCAGCAAGCTAACCTGCGAATTCTACCTGCAGGTTTACTGGCAGCTTTACGGGTTCGCCACCGTGTCGCTGCGCTATTTCAACATTTTCGGTCCGCGCCAAGACCCCGACAGCGATTATGCCGCGGTAGTTCCCCGGTTCATCACGGCTCTGCTAAACAAGCAGGCGCCCACGGTATTCGGCGACGGTGAGCAATCACGCGACTTCACCTACATCGACAACTGCGTCCAGGCAAACATATTAGCGGCCACCACCGACAAGATGGTCGGCGACCAGTTCAACGTCGCTTGCGGCGATCAGTTCACACTCAACGACCTGCTCGACAAGCTGCGCGGGATTATCGGCGTCGATGTCAAGGCTAAGTACGCCCCCCCCCGCTCAGGAGATATTCGCCATTCCTTCGCGACCATCGACAAGATCAGCAAGTTCGGGTACAAGCCTGAAATGGGCTTCGAAGAGGGCCTGCGCCACACCGTCGAGTTCTTCCGTGGCTGACCACCACAGCCGGAATTGAGTGCTGCCGTCTCAGGCTCAGGAGCGGCAGGAATCCACTGTAGTCAAATAGAGAACCGCCAACCGCAGTAGTACTCCTGTCCGGCGTTGGCATCGGGCGGGCAGCCGAGGCATTCGGTCTTAATCCGATGATCTATCGTGCGGGCGAAACCGGTATACTCCACCAACCCGACCGACTTGCAGGGGAACAGGTCCATTTTCTTTCGCCGGCGGGCCGACTGCACTCGGCAGTCGACCATGTAGAACTCAAATGAGCTATCAGATTCGTTTCTTATCTCCTGTTTGTTCAGAACGGCGTACAGCCTGAACCCAAGCGCTTTCTTGAGAGCCTCCAGGCCGCCGTTGTCCGGGATACCATGAAGGGCCATGATTCTCCCGGCCTCTACGACGGTGAATTTTTCCCATGCTTCGGTATCCAGCTTTATCGCCGTATCCAGGTCGTAGTGACGTTCGACCGCTTGGAACCAGAGGCCGTCATGGGCCAGCCAGTTCTTGGCGAAATTGACCAGCATACCTTCTAAAGTAGCGCGGCTGAGGTCTTTCAGATCGTTCATTCGGTTACATCCTTCTTTGGCTGACAAATGGCATCACGACTCACCGGGAATATCCGCAAATCTGTTTACAAGAGCAAGTCCCGGCTGTATAATTGGTTCGAGACAGGAGTTGACGCCGGTCGGACTGTCTGTTGTCGAATCGGCCGCCCGCGGTTCTCGGGCCGTATCGGCAGCCGGTGTGACGTAACAGGACAGGTCCTGACGTGATACCATAAAGCGGCGCCTGTTTCGCTCCGGTTGAACAAAGCGGCTGCTCAAACGTTCCGGCACTGGGAGATCAGGAATGAGATATCGAGGCTTGGCGTCATTACTTGTCATCGTCGGTTTGCTTTTCCCGGGCCACGCTCTGTCGGGAGAATTGGCAGAGCAGGTGAGGAGCCGGATATCGGCAGCGGGGCCGAATGACTTCGTCAAGGTCTGGATAAAGCTGCCAGTTCTCGAAGAAGCGTCTATTCTGAAGACCGCAGGACAAAACCGAGCGGCCACGCGGATTGGTCGATACCATGCCATCGCCGGTCGTTTGCTTGAGAGCCACGCTGAGGCTCAGAAGCCGGTCCTGGCTCGCCTGCACCAACTCAGGGCGAGGCGGCTGGCCGACAACATCAAGCCGCACTGGCTGGTAAATGTCGTGGAGGTGGAAGTCGCGGCGGGGGAGCTTCCCCTGCTGGCAGAGCGCAACGATATCGAGATCATTCACATGGCGCCTGAAATCCATCTGATCGCGCCCGAGGTGGTCGAAGAGTCGGCGGCGGCCGGCGCCGGGACGGTAGTCGACAATCTGATCTTCATCAATGCCGATCTGGCCTGGACTGCCGGTTACACCGGGAGGGGCAGGGTGATATGCTCATTCGACACCGGTGTTGACGGCGACCACCCGGCTCTGTCCGGCAGTTGGAAAGGGAACGACGGCAACTATGCCGCTGCCTGGTTCTACCCGCTTGACGATGGCGACGGCAGACCGCACTCCATTTCCGACTGCGGATATTCCACCTGCAACACCGTACACGGCACTCATGTGATGGGTACTATGGTAGGACGAGATGCCTCTACCGGCGACATCTACGGCGTGGCGCCCGATGCC
>JAGLXI010000020.1 GCA_023132995.1 Candidatus Zixiibacteriota bacterium
GTATCGAGCTCCCATGAGACCAGGTCCTCGGTAAACGACGCGCTCGTCGACAACTCCAGGCGGTAGAGGTCCTGATTGTGCTTCCAGGCGGTGGACCATTCGAACAACGGTTTCGGCTCTTGAAGTGACCCGTCGGTCGGTTCAGCCAGACGGGGCTCCAGCAGAGGCAAGTACCAGTTGGCCGTGTATATCTCCGAGTTACCGTCCCGCGAGTCGGTCCAGACGGCATTGATCTTGTCGTGGAACGCCGATACACCGATATACTCGCCGATTAGCCCGGCTCTTGTTGCGGTGGGCACCGGCGCCACAAGACCGTTCCTATCGAGTTGCCACGGTTCATCATCGGAGTCCGACTTCAGATCAGACGGCGCCGAGGAGACTTCCGAGATGCGGTGATTGCTGGTGAAAGTCAGACCGCCGTCAAACGAATAAGCCGCCAGCATATCGAACCTATAGTAGCTCGGCGCGTCGAAACGCTGGTCATAGAAGACGACCACTATCACCCCCTCCTGATTCACGATCAGCCAGGGATGGAAATTGTCAATGGCGCCTGAGTTGGCGTCGTCATTGATCGTGATTCGCTCCGACCACGTGACACAGTTGTCTGTCGAGCGAACGAAATCCACGTCGCTGTTACCGGCATCCTCCGGGCCTGTGTTGGTAAAGGCGATATAGGCGTTGCCGTCGAACGGCCCGCCGGTGATGTCGGCGTCGGCCACCGGCTGCGAGTAGGTGGCGATGCCGCCATCGGCGGTCATGTAGCCACTGACGCTCAGGACCGTGTCTTCGTAGGAGAAACTCTGGCCGCCGTCGGTGGAGACAACGTGCTTTATGGTCGTCGTTCCGGTGCAGTTCTCACTTGAATCGAGCGCGTATCCCTGCCAGAAAACGTGAACGTCGCCGTTTGAGGTCACCAGCGGGATGGAAAACTGGCCGGCATCGACAACGTACTCTCCACACCCGGTGGATGTCTGCTGTGGCCCCACGATAACGGTGTCCTCAAACGAGGAGCCGCCGTCGATCGAACGAACGAACACTATCCGATCCGGATTGGGAAAGCGGGTCCAGGAACAGTAGAGATTGCCGTCATACGGTCCGCCGGTGCGGTCAACAGTGGTGAACTGCTTGTCTTCGAAGACATCCGGATCGCCGGTCCACATCGCCGGCACCGGCCCCGTCCACGAGAGGCCCTTGTCAGTCGACTTATAAAAGGAAATCGTGGACAGCCCGCTGAAACCGAAAGCATCGTAGTCAAGCGCCGACATGTAGAAATTGCCCAGCCGGTCCACCGTCATAGTGGGGTCAGACTGCGCGGCATCCCAGCCAAAGTACTGCATCTGAGGTTTTTTGATGAGAGAATCCGACCACGTCAACCCGCCGTCGGTCGAACGACCGATCCCGATTTGACGATACCCCAGACGGAAATCGCGCCAGTTGGCAATAATGATGTTGGAGTCGGTAGGGCAGATAAACACCTGCTCCTCGTTGTTCAGTTGCGGAATGGTGGTGATGCGAATGTTCGGCGGTGAAGGGTAATCGCTGGTGGAAAGAGCCGTCGCTCCTACCATAAGAAGCCCGAACATGGCTGCCAGAGTAGCATATCGGTTTGTCATTCCTTCTCCTTCTCTTCTGTGCGCGGCATGGCGCGCGGGGTGAAACAGTGGCGGGCAAGTACTTGGTCGCAGTTGTTGCAATCCCCCAATAATGGCGGAACCGGGCTCAACGATCACAACTGTTGAATAAGGGACGTTTGAATCAACGACATTGTTTAACTCCGAACAAGCGGAAAATGACTCGCGGGTTGAGCATGTTCCAGCCGGCGGGAGATGAGAAGGTGTGCGCTATGCCGGCGGTCGCAGCCGCCCGCGATCCCGGAGCGGCATGTGTTCAGGTTTGGCCGTCAGATGTGAGATTCACTCACTTGTCATTATGAACAGAGGCTGCATTTCGAAGCTCTTGTAAAGCGGGCGCAACCGTTCCGTGTTGTAGTGCTTTTCGACGTTGACGTATTTCTTGTAGCGTGTGACGACATCGACGGGTACATCATCATATCGGCCGTTCTTAAGCACCACAAGCCGGCCATGAATCCCCTTGAGGATCAAGTCGAGAGCCAGGTTGCCGTAGGCCACGGGAACGATAGAATCAATGGCGTCGGGGTTACCTCCCCTTACCAGGTAGCCCAGCTTCTGGCTGATGACGTCTACCGATTTCCCGTGGTTGTATTTGGGAGAGAGCTCCTTCAGTTTCGCCGAAACCAGATTGCCGACGCCGCCCAGCTTGGCATGGCCGTAGGCATCTTTGGCCGTATCCCGGAACACCATGTCGCTGCCTTCGAACATCGCCCCTTCCGACACCAGGACAACCGAGTACTTGCTTGGATTGGCCCAGCGGTCTTTTACCAGCAACTCCGTCAATTGCTCCATGTTGAACTTGTATTCCGGAATGACGCAACGGTTGGCCGCTCCAGCCATCGTCGGCAGCATGGCGGTGAAACCGGCGTACCGTCCGAAGACCTCGAGAACCAGGAACCTCTCATGCGACCCGGCTGATGTCCGCAGACTGTCCGTCATCATTATGGTTCGGGTGATACAGGTGCTGAATCCAATACAGTAGTCCGTTCCGGCAACGTCGTTGTCCATCGTTTTGGGCATGGCAACGACTTTGACCCCTTCCCGGTACAAGCGCACGGCATAGCTGAGCGTATCGTCGCCGCCGATAGGAACGAGGTAGTCGACGCCCAGGAACTCCAGGTTTTTCAGCACTTCCGGCGTCAGGTCATTCATCGCGGCATCATAGCTGTCTGCCAGATGTTCCGGCACGTCATCTTTCGCCACATGACCGGGGTGTGTGCGAGAGGTGTGCAGGAACGTGCCGCCGGTTCTGCCGGCTCTGTTGACGACCTCCTCCGTCAGGACCTGATAGCAATTACTGTTGTCGGCTCCCTGCTCAGGCTTCAGTTCTATTATACCTGCCCATCCACGATGCAAGCCGATCACCTGGTAGCCTTCCCTTATGGCTCTGACGGTGATGGCCCTGATTGCCGGATTCAGACCGGGCACGTCGCCGCCGCCGGTGAGGATTGCAATAACGCCCTTCTTGGTTCTGATATTCGCCACAACGGCACCTCTGTGTTCAGTCGATTACCGGCATCATCTTCCGTCTACAATACAACATATCGGCGACAGTCGCACTCACCTTAATGCGAACGACTCAACATACCGATCTACCCCAGGCACGTCAACACAAAGCTCGCACGGTGTCCCACCCTTCGATATTTCCGACCTGGTGTACTATAGTGGACTACATGTTTAACGCCAGCCCCGTACCGCCGCCGTGCCCGTAGCGCGTTGCCTCATTGAAGAATGT
>JAGLXI010000200.1 GCA_023132995.1 Candidatus Zixiibacteriota bacterium
GGTTGAACATGAAGTCAACCAGGTAGACCAAATCGGCAATGTCAATCGGCTTAACACCGCTCCCATCGACGTCGCCCTCTTCAAAGCAGACGGGATCCAGCCCCTGGTTGAACATGAAGTCAACCAGGTAAACCAAATCCGCTATGTCGATCACCTCGGCGTCGTTGTAATCGATGTCACCACGTATGGGCGGGATACAGCACTCGCCCAGAATCCTGATAACGGGACCTTCCCCGGGGGCTGTGATCGGATCATCAAACCCAAAACCAATGTCGGCCGTATTCAGAATCCAGGTGCCTTCGGCAACGCCTTGTACCGGAGCCACCTTGTACTGGAACGAGCCCTTTTCACCGGGCTGAAGGTTTATCTTGATGCAGTTCCAGGTCATTATTCGAGTAAGCGGATCAATACCGGCGTACTGGCATGCCTGCGGATGGCTGTTGCCCCAGACGTCGAGAGACTGAACCGACATATCCAGATGATCATCGAGGATATCGGTAACCGTGACGGACGAGATATCGAGATTGGCATCCGGCGAGTTCTCAAACGTGATTGTATACGAGAGATATTCCACATCCTTACCCGTAGCGTATACTCGATTGATGGTGTTCGGGTGAGCAGTCTTGTCGCCGGAATACGTGACACTCCGGTCGTAAGATCGTGCCTTCCCGCCCGGATCGCTCACCGGCCGCGAGTGGCGGGCATAGTTGTTGAGGGTGTCGACGTCGGGAGTGGAACCGCTGAGCCACATCTTTGCGACAAGGTTACTCCCCGGCACCGACGACGGCGAGAGGGTACCGTATGGTATCACGTGTCGCCACACATTCGACGGTTGAATCGTCTGGAGCGACACGACGATAGTGTCTCCAACCCAACTGTAGTCACCAGGGCTCATCACGTACCCCAGCGAATCTTTGAGACCATCGAGAACCATGTTGTCGGGAAGGAGCATCTTGAGCACGCAGGACTGGGCACCATTCGTCCCCAGGTTGATCCACGAAAACCGGTACCACAGGTCATTACCGGGAATGGAACCACCGGGACTCATCTCGATCTGTGCGACAACATCGGTATAACCGCTGGTCCTCACCTGGATGTACCCTATGGCGACGACACTGTCCTCATTACCGGAACCATCCTGAACACGCAGCTTCACGTCGTAAAGCCCGGCGGTATCATAGGTGTGCAGCGGGTCCTGAGCGGCGCTGTACTCACTGTCGCCGAAATCCCAGTACCAGTCGTCGGGATCACCGGCACTTTCATCCGTGAACTGCACCGCCAGGGGATCCACTCCCGCGGTGGGAGCGGCGCTGAAACCGGCCTCCAGGTCCGACACATGCACCATCTTGAAGCAGTGCGGCCCCGACCATGACGGGCTGTAGATACCATTCGCGGGTTCGGCGGCCCATTTCCAAACTCCGCACGGCGGGAAAAACGACGAATCGATGCAGAGCCACTGATCCCGATTGCCTGAATTATCGGGCACGTAGACCTGGATATAGAAAAGCAGCGAGTCAAGATGATCGAGAAGGCCCTGATCGTACGACGCATAACCTCCGGAGCCGAGAGTGTCCGCACCGGAACCGTTGACACTGAATTCCTTGATCGACCAGCCACCGTCAAACCACGGCCCCAGGTCCAGGCCGGTCTCGGTAATCGTCCAGTTGACACCCGGGTCGTCGCCATAGATGCGGAAGCCGTTCATCATAGCTTTGACTCCGGCGCCGATATCCTGGTTCGACACTCGCATGTGGAAAGTAACCGTGTCTCCCAGGGATACCTGATCGATAGTCTCATAAAGGCCGTCAACCGCGTGAAGCGAGATGCTGCCTCCCGGGTAAACGGGTACTGGATTGACGTGGTCACAAGGTGGCGGATGGGCTCCACTGTGAAACATATAGTCTACCAGCCACAACAGGTCAGCAATGTCAATCGGCTCAACGCCGTCGCCGTTGATATCACCTTCGTCCCAGCACGGTGGCTCTGGTCCATTAGTGTACATGTAGTCGACCATGTACATCAGGTCGGAGATGGTGCTAACGGGAAAGCCGTCGTGGTCGACGTCACCACGGATCACACAGCAACCGCCCATTAACACCTCGACATCGACAACCTCGACATCGATGCCCCCTTGCCCATCGTCAGCCATGAACGTAATAGTATAGTTGCCAACATCGCCCAGCGAGGGTGTCCACGTGAAGACACCGGTGCCGTTGCCATTGTCCACCCACTGCGAACCAGGCATGGCCGGATCCGGAACGGCAGTCAGGGTAATATCATCGTCTTCGTTTCCGTCACTGGCCGAGACATCGATCATTCTCTCCTGGTCGACCATAAATACCACCGGCTCTCCACTCGGATTGATCGGACTCAACTCCGGCGGCCAGTTCGGCTCCAGGTGATCCCGATACCACTGATGGCAGGCCTCAGCATCGGCGAGAAAGGCGTAATAGTCGACGTTACTGGTGATCAAGCACTTGTAGACTTCTAACGTGTCATCAGGAGTAAGGGTGTAATTGAAGCGGAATGTCATAACCGAGTGCAGATCTCCGTCAACCGTATCCGAGAGCACATAGCCTTCGTTGTTGGCCATGCGGGTGTAAATCGAATCCGGATTAAATCCGCTGGTCGGATAGACCTGGGTCCTGTTGTCGGCCGTGTAGCAGCCGTACTGCTCGCCCGCCGGCGAGCCGTTCTCGATGATCCGCAGTAGCTCGATACCGCCGTAACGATCATCGTTGTCCATGCACTCGTAGGCGTCATCCTGGTCAAACTCCGAACCCTGCTGATAAATCAGCCGGAGGTCGGCATCGAAACCGGAACGGTTACGAGATGCCGAGTCGGAGGGGATATCCCAGTCGATCGCCTCACCGATGGCCAGACCAGTGTGCGTCTCGCCGTCGTAGGAGTAGATACTCATGTACTGGATCAGGAAGTGGCAACTGTCAACCGCCGCGCGCGGCGCAATCCACTGCGTCTCAAACATGATACCAGTGTCACGCGTCACGAACTCAGACTTGAACACCTCGTAGTCGCCCAACTCTGAAAGTTCCGGCGGCGTGTGGCTCCAGGGGAAGAAGCCGTGATCAGAGATATAACCGTCGCCGGAGTTCGAGCAGTTGCAGTGAAAACCGTCGCCGAAGATGGACCAGTTGCAGCGAACGGTGTCGGTCGCATCTATCCAGCAGATCACCGGCGAGCCGTCGTAGGCATAGACCGTGGCGTCACCCGGAATGGTGTCGCCCTCACTGCCTTCTTCGGCGTCGTCGCAGTCACCATAGTCATAATAGTCCATGTTGACATGCCCCAGGCCTCCGCTTGAGCCGTCGCCGGACATTCGCTCCATTGGCTCGGAGTTGTAGTATGCGCCACCGCCACCGTGGCCGCCCATGTTGCCGTTGCTGCCGACCAACAGAGCCATGCAGGCCGTGTACTTGCTGCCGGTGCCGGCATAGATAGTATCCCAGACCGGCGTGATAATCGTATCACAGACCCAGTGCTCGATCTCGATAGTAGTGGGACTGCCGATATGGTTACCAGTCAGGATCAAACGACCGGAAAGATAGGTGATCGTGCCCGGTGTGTTAACCTCGCCCAGGGCGTTGATGTACACCTGACCGGTCATGATACCGGCAAGACCGGACGGAAGGACGACGGTACCCTGGAAGTCGCCGGATACATCCAGCCAGCCGGGAGGCCCCGTGTCTTCTTCGAGTCCTACCTCGAAGGTAGCGGCCGAGTTACCCGTGTTCTCCAGCACCAGATCGGTATCATGGATCACGCCATGCTTGGTCCAGGAGGGGAAACCAAGCGAGGCCCACGATGGCGCCAACAGAGGCGTCGGCTCCGGGAGCACGCAGCCCAGGCGGAACCACTTTACGTCTGCATTCTGCCAGGTGCCTTCATTCTGCACAATAGTACCCGGATCCGGGTCGCTGATGAACTGCACGTCCAGATACCAGCCGTTGTCTTCGGCAAGCGTCCCTGTCGGGATCAATATCTCAGCTCCCGTCATGTCGTCGCCGATAATATCGGTGCCGAAACGCGCCATCGACGGGTAGTGATCCGACTCACAGCGACCACCGATACCGGTCGCGGAGTCACAACCCGGCGTGTGCGAGTTGGTCAGGTTACGAGCCTGATCCCAACTCAGACCACCATCGTCTGAAACAGCCAGGTACAACTCACCGTTGGCCGAACCGACAACGTCCGCGCCGCTCATACCACGGGCAGCACAGTCGTCCATCATGACCTTGGGATCGTTGAACTGCACCCACAGGTAGTACAACCTGCCGTTGCACTCGGAGATGGTCATCTTGGAACCATTCATCTGCCAGGCGCCACCGTTACAGGTCGTCTGGTGCCAGTCAAGGTTACCGGCAGTACGAATGATGGCGTTGGCCGTCTGCGGATCAGGACCGTCGAAGCCATTGCCATCAGACCCCAGATTCTGACCAAAGTGGAACATAAGGCAGTCATCTCCGATAAAGCCGCCGTGGTTGGCACAGGACGGCCAGACACGGCCGCTCCAGCCAATATGCAGAGCGTTAACGCCGTTGGTCGCATCCTGCGTGATCAGGGCCGACAGGTCGGTGTAAGGACGGTAACCCGCCTCACCGCTAACGTTCTTGGTCACGTTAACACGAGGATTGAAGTCAGCGCCGTAGTTATCCGAAATCTGGTAATAGATGTCGTTGTCCAACTGGACATGGATATCTGACTCACCGGAACAGGTGTCGCAGTCACCCGCATTAGGCAGGTTGGCCGTCCAGACCAAGGCCATCTTGCCGTTGGTCATAGAGCAGGCCAAATCCTGAGAGATATTGAACACGGTGTCAACCACGTAAGGCGGATAGTCCCAGGCGCCTTCT
>JAGLXI010000201.1 GCA_023132995.1 Candidatus Zixiibacteriota bacterium
TCAACCGATGCGGCACCGCCTGTGGCCGCCGAGCCATCCAAACCGGAAGTCGGCGATTCCTACGTGCCTTCCGATGATGTAGTCGCCGATGACGATGCACCCGCCCCACAACCAGCTACGTACACTTTCCAGCGCAGCGCCCGGATGGACTATGGCCTCAATCTCAAGTTCAACTTGGGGGCGATGACATCAACGCTCGAGAGAATGTCAGAGGATGGCGATGTGCAGGAGCTGAGTGAGTTCGCCGCTGCCGGATTCGGTCTTAAGGCTAAGATGAATATCAACGGCGCCCAGACAGTAACCACCAGCGCAACGGATGCCGCAGGCGAGAGCCTGCTCGCGGAGGGGAACTCGATGGTGAAGGGAAAGTCATGGTCGAGATCACGCGCCGTCAGCCGGTTTGCAGTGCAGGGCCGCAATTTCGCCGCCCAGGGTTTCACTCGTGAAGCTCAGAAAATACGCCACTCCCTCGATATCCGCACCCATGACGGTCACCGCCGCGCCACCAACAAACTGTCGATGCGCTTTCGACTGGACAGTCGTTTCAACATGGCCTATCTCAACCAGTTCAATGTACAGACCCAGCAGGTGGCCGAGACCACCCCTGACGCCGTTGGAAGCTACCTCAACAGCGCCGGTAACGTAGCCGAGAAGGGCACGCCGGAGATGATGTCCGCGTTCTTTGGCGCCGTCGACGGATACCTGAACCAGGCGGAGGAAAAACTCCTGGCCAAGGTTGCCGAGTTCTTCGATCTGGCCGCCGAGGAGTTGGGTTTCTCAGGCGAAATGGTTGATGCCGCTCGCGAGCAGCTTCTGGGGACAGTAGAGAGTTTCTTCGATCGCGTGGATACCGCTGTGGAGATGTTAGAGTCGAGGTTCGCACCGTCGGACATGATCCAGCCGACACTACCCATCGGCGAGGTTGAGGCCGTGCCCGTCATCCCTGCCGACCCCGCAGCCGCCGAAGACCAGGCGTACCTGGCAACGGCCTGACGCACGCCCCACGGGCGGTTTTGGAATCAGAGACCGAGGGACGTATTGCGCATCCATGACCGTGAAAACGACCGAACCGTCACCGATGCGGCCATCTATCTGACCACGCGCGAGGCGGCCGAGCTAATGGCTCGCCTGCACAAATTCATCAGCGACTATGGTGTCAAGCACTTTAGTATCGCCGACGCCGAGTTCGACCATGATCTGCATTTCTACAAGTACAACGAGTACGAGTTGTACGGCTTCGACGCCCGCCAGAAGCAGATCATCACGTCCGATCAGTAGGGGGCTGCGGCTCACTGCTTGCTGTAAGATCTGACGGTAGTGCGCGATTGGTAGGATCCCACAGCAAAGCTGTAGAGCGTCCTCCAGCCCCCCACATCTCCCACCATTCACCTGATTTCCCTTGCGCATGAGAGTCGACGGATGGATATTGCCCGCAAGTGAAAGACCAACTCGCCAGAAATATCATGGAGCTCCGCGGCCGTATCGCCGAGGCCTGCCAGGAGCACGACCGCGACACCGACGATATCACCGTTGTGGCCGTCACCAAGACGCACCCGGCGGCTATTATCAGGATGGCGGTAGCGGCCGGACTGCACAACATCGGCGAGAGTCGTATCCAGGAAGCCGAACCAAAAATCACCGAAGCCGGGCCTATCGCCCGCTACCACATGATCGGCCACCTTCAGACGAACAAAGTCAGAAAGGCGGTTGGGCTGTTTGACGTCATCCAAGCGGTCGACTCGTACCGGCTGGCCGAGGAAATAGACCGCCAGGCAGGGCGCATCGAGCGCCGCATCGAATGCCTGATAGAGGTCAACACTTCTGGTGAACAGCAGAAGTTCGGCGTGACGCCCGACGACTGTCTTGATCTTGTGGGCAAAGTGGCCGCCCTGAACTGGATAGAACTGACGGGACTGATGACAATCGGCCCCTACACCGACGACGAAGACCGCATCCGCGGTGCCTTTGCGCTCTGCCGCGATCTGTACCGGCGCGGACGCGACACCGTGGGCGACAACTTCGATACTCTCTCGATGGGTATGACGGACGACTTTCCGCTGGCCATTGCCGAAGGCTCCACCATGATCCGTGTGGGCACCCTGCTTTTTGGCGAGCGGCAGCCCTGGCGCGAATCACAGGCTTAGATCGGCCTCACACTTTGCGGCTGCACAGGGGTTAATGTTTCCCTGAGAAATCACGATACTAATTGTAGGACTCCGAGGAGCCCGGTCTGCTCAACCATTGAACATCCGCCCTCGGGAGCCACGCGCTGTGTTGGAAGAAAAGGAAACCTGAAGATAAGTGAGAGACCCATGGATTTGTCGCCCAACGATATCCGCAACTATGAGTTCCCCTCTCAGATGCGCGGATACAGCAAAGACGATGTTGACAGTTTCCTCGAGACGGTGGCGGTCGCCCTGGAACAGGTCAAACAGGAGAACCTGAAACTGTCGATGGAGACTGATTCCCTCAAGAGCCAACTAACCGGTCTGCGGCAGTTCGAGGATACGATTAAGAGTGCCGCCATCGACGCCCGGCGCAACGCCGACATGACTATCTCCAACGCCAAGAAGGAAGCCGAGCTCATACTCACCCAGGCGAAGTCCGAAGCCGAGAAGGTGATTGAATCGCGCACGCGGGAACTCCAGCGATTCGAGGCTCAACTTGCCAGGGCGGGAATGGTCAAGAAGTCGTATTTCGCCAAGCTGCAGAGCCTCATCAAATCCCACCTGGACATGGTCGAGAGCATTGCCGGTGACGCCAGGCCATCCGACATTCGCGGCGACGACTATCCCGAGTCGACCGAAGCTGCCGGCCGTGCCGATAGCATTGAGGTCACCGAGTCGTCCGAGGTGGATCGGCGGACGATGGAGACAGTGGCCGGAGGTCCGTCGCCCTCGGAGCCTCTCGCTATGGAAGAGGCCAACGCGGCGGAACGAATTGTCACTGTCGAGGACAATACCTCCACGCCACCGACTCCCGACGATGAAGCGGCCTACGCCGAGATGGCAGCGACGGCAGACGACTCCGTCACGACAATTGAAGAGGAGCCAAAGCCGATTGACCCCGAGTTGGCCACCGCCCTTCAGCACTACCAGCAAACTCAGACAGAACAGCCCGGCGAGACTGCGTCTCCAGATGCGAACACCGAACCGACGCCTGAGCAGGGTGTCTTGGTGGAGACGGATCGGCGCGCCGAGGATGTCCCGCCCGGCTTCGTGGTCAAGGAGTCCGACGCGGCAGTGCTGTTGCAGGATGACCAGTCCGATCCAGCCACCGACCGCGTACAGGTATCCGGCTCCCGGGCGGCTGACCAGAGCAGCGGAGCAACCGGGGAGCAGGACCAGACCATAGCACCGGGAAAGCTGGCCGACGAGCTGGACAAAGTCGTCGCCAAATTCGAGGAAGAGATGGACAAAGCTGCCGAAAGCTAAGACACTACTCACCTCCTGTTTTCAGGCCGGTCACCCTACTCTCACGTGACCGGCCTTTTTTGCTGACAGCAAAACGCGAACAGTTATATTTCCGCAAGAACGGCAATACATTGTCAGACGAATTGGGAGTGCCACATGAACACGGTAGAAGAAAACAGAAAGATGCTCGCCGACGCTATCGCTGTCATCAAGGATCACGTTGCTCTTGAGCCGCGTATTGGAATAATCCTCGGTACCGGACTTGGCTCGCTGGTGGACGGCATTGAGATGGCCGGCGTCGTCGACTACGATAGTATCCCTCACTTCCCGGTTTCGACCGTCGAGTCACACGCCGGGCGACTTCTGTTTGGGAAGTTGCGGGGCAAGCCGGTGGTTTGCATGCAGGGGCGGTTCCACTATTACGAGGGATACTCGTTCCAACAGATCGGCTTTCCGATCAGAGTGCTCAAGGCGCTCGGCGTTCAGACGCTTATCGTATCCAATGCCGCTGGTGGGCTGAACCCCAATTTCGCGCCAGGTGATATTATGGTCATCAAGGACCATATTAACTTTTTCCCCGGCAACCCGCTGATCGGCCGCAACGATGATTCCCTCGGCGACCGCTTCCCGGATATGTACGAGGTCTACAACCGAAAGTACGTTCAACTGGCCAAAGACGTAGCGCTTCAACAGGACTTGCGACTGCAGGAGGGGGTCTATGTCGGCCTGACCGGGCCTTGCCTTGAGACGGCGGCTGAGTATCGGATGCTGCGCACCTTTGGGGCCGACGCGGTGGGGATGTCCACGGTACCGGAAGTCATCACCGCCCATCATCAGCACAGCAAGATACTCGGCTTTTCGATCATCACCGACATGGGTCTTCCTGACAACATGCACCCCTGCTCGCTCGAGGACGTCATCGGCACTGCCTCTGCTGCCGAACCCAAACTCCGCGACCTCATCGCCGGCTGCGTGGAGCGGATGTAGTGGGTACTATATTGAGCAGGACCTACCGCCTGCTTGTCGAACGTCCTAAAGAACTGCAGACAGTATCTCAGGTTATCGGCTGGTGGGAAATCAGGAGAGCACCTTACAATCTCTTGGTCGGCCTGGCCGGTCTGATCAACATCCTCATTATTATAGTGGCTTTACTCCTGAGCAATCCAGATGGAGATCTGGGCGACCCGTTCCTGGCCATGATGGGTATCCCCCTCTATGGCATTATGGCCAACGTATGTTACACCGCCGGCTGGATAGTCGAACTTTTGGATAGGAAAGAGAATCCCTCTGCGGCAACCCGGAATGCCATCAATAACCTCAAGAGAGGGTTTCTTTTCTCAATACTGCTCACGCTACTCCTGCCTTGGGCCCTGTTGCTGCTATTTGTAATGCTGGGACTGATAGTCAGACTGTTCTCGGGGTGAGCGGCAAATCCAGCAAAACGCTGTCGGGCAGAGAGAGGCTGCCTATCCTCGAACCCACCCGACACTGTCACTCTGAGTGGGGTACCAGCGTGGAGTGCCTCAGTCATGCTTCGACTGAGCTTAGCATGAAAAAGCCGATGTCAAGGTGCGGCGGCTATCCCTCAAACCGCGTCTCACCCAGCATCGCCTCGTGCAGGCGGTCGTAAATCGGGCCGCGCGGAGTCAGAGTAGATTTGAACAAAACCAGGCGGTCCAGTTTTAGCGGCGTCTCGACAAACTCGAACGACTCAATGAAAGCCGCCAGGGAATCCAACCCCTGGTTCTTCCTGACTCTTCCCAGCGTGAGATGCGGTTTGAACCGCTTTTGCTCCGGCTCAAAACCAAGCCGGCGCACTCCCTGTTCAACCTCGGTCGCCAGATTCTCCAGGGCGTCAAGGCTGTCTCGCAGACCGGCCCAGAAGATGCGGGGACGTCGAAGGTTGGGGAAAGCTCCGAGGCGGTCTATCGTCGCTTGGACCGGGGCATGGCGGCCTGCCACCGTGTCGAGCAATTCCTTGAGCGCACCAACGTGAGCCTCTTCGGTGTCGCCCAGGAAGCGAACGGTGAGATGGATGTTGCGGGCGTCCACCCACTTGACCGCCCCACCCTTCTGTTTCAGAAGGCCGGCAATTTCTCCTAAGTAGGCTTCCACCTGCGGCCCGAGAGGTAGGGCGATGAACAGGCGCATCATTTGATGTCCAGTATCTCCCGGCGCAGCAGTTCGATCGCCGCGTAGACGGCCCGTGTGCGGTTGACCTCCCGATGCGACCCGAAGGTGAATACGCGAGCATAGGTGGCGTGAGCCGAGGCCAGCCCGATATAAGTTGTGCCGACCGGTTTGTCATCGCTGCCGCCGTCCGGTCCGGCAATGCCGGTTACGGAAAGGGCGTAATCGGACTGGAAGAGACTGCGGCATCCGGTGACCATGGCGTCGGCGCACTCCTCGGAGACGGCGCCGTGCTCTTCGATCAGTTGTGGGTCGACTCTCAACTGCTGTGTCTTGATGTCATTGGAGTATGCCACGACTCCCCCGAGAAAGTACGCCGAAGAACCCGGCACCGATGTAATCCGCATCCCCAACTCACCGCCGGTGCATGATTCGGCGACAGCTAACGTCTTGTCGTTGTCGCGCAGCAGTTGACCTGTAACGGACTCGAGCGTGTCGTTGTCACGGCCGTATATGTAGCGGCCGCACGTGGCTTCAAGATGCCGTATCAGTGCCTGAGCTTTGCGGTCCGCCTCCTCGTCACCGTCATCGGCGGCAATGATCCGCAGGTCCACACCGCTGTACGAGGGCAGGTAGGCCAGTTTCACGCCCCCTTCCATCTTCAGACCTAGTGCAATCATCGCGGACAGTTTCGTCTCGACAATGCCGGTCGTGCGGAGCTTGACCACTTTGAGAACCTGTCCGGACCTGAGTCCCCTGAGATAGGGCACCACCTCATCGTCAAGGATCTGTTCCGCCTCTGCGGGGACGCCCGGAAGGGCCACAAAGACACGCCCTTCTTCGGCGATGCAGATACCGACCGCGGAGCCTAACTTGTTGGGGAATATCCGGGCGCCTTGAGGCAACAGCGCCTGGTTCTGACTGATGGCCGGCATCTCAAGGCCCCTATTGGCATAGCGGGCGCGAATGTCTTCCAGCACCTCTTCGTGGAAAATCAGGTTACGCTTGAAGACGCGCACGATCGCTTTCTTGGTGATGTCATCGTCGGTAGGACCCAGGCCGCCGGTAACAATCACTACCCGCGTACGCCTGAGAGCCAGGCGAAAGGCCTCCTCCATGTCCGCGAGCGAATCACCCACTGACGTTTTGTACCTGACCGTGAAGCCTATGTCCGTCAGACGTCGGGCTATCAGGGCGGAGTTGGTGTCAAGAGTGTGCCCGGTTACCAGTTCGTCGCCGACGGTGATGATTTCAGAGTCCATAGCCGTTTCGCCTCCTCATCCGAAAGCCCCACCCTGGCCGATACTGCTCAGGCCGATAATGATCAGATGCGTGGCAACGTTGGCCTGCACCCCGGCGATCACGTCATCCATGGTTACTCCCCATCCGCCGGGGAGTCTCTCCGCCTGTGTTGCCGGCGGCAACTTTATCACGTCAAATCCGCGGAAGGCCACGAAAGCAACAGCGTAGTTTGTCAAGGAGTACGGTACCAGGATCAGCGCGATAAACATGCCGACCCATTCGTCGATCACGATTTTCCGGGCGTCGTGGCCATAAATCTGCTCCGCCCGGCCGGATGCCCACACGGACAGTACAAGAGCGCCGAGGGCGATCCCG
Source organism: Candidatus Zixiibacteriota bacterium (assembly GCA_023132995.1). GTDB lineage: Bacteria > Zixibacteria > MSB-5A5 > GN15 > FEB-12 > JAJRTA01. Next base: position 7,161 of record JAGLXI010000201.1, read on the forward strand.
GTCAACAGCGCCTGGTTGCCTCCGACAAGGAAATAGGCCAGCAGCCAGGCCGGAATCGTTCCCCAAGTGCCGGGAAACGGGCGGCCGTAGCCGGAATAGAAACCGGTGGCAATGATTTTCACGAGGGCATTTTTCATGATACTAACCCTATTTTAACACCGTCTTTATCATGAAGAAATACTTAATAATGTAGTCCACGCCGGTCCAGATCGTAATCACCGCCGCTATCCAGACCAGCAGATTGCAATAGAGGTAATGATCAAACTCAAGCAGTTGCCGGGCAGGGCTGCCGAAATACTCCAACGCCGTAACCAGGCTGACGTACGCGATTATCAGTCCAACAACACTGAACTGCAGAAATGTCTTCACCTTGGCCCACCACGATGGAGGGATCAGAACGCCGCGGTAGGCGGCCAGCAGGCGAAGACCGGTGACGGCAAACTCGCGGCCGATTATCAGCATTACCGGCAGGGGTGAGACATATCGCAGGGCGATAAACGACACCAAGGCGCACGAAACCAGGATCTTGTCGGCCAGGGGATCCATGAATTTGCCGAATCCGGTGACGATGCCGTACTTGCGCGCATAATATCCGTCGGCGAGATCGGTCAGGGATGCTACGGTGAAAAGGATCAGGGCGATCATTCGCATATAGAAGTTCTCAAACAGGAAGAAGTACATGAAAACCGGCGCGATGATTACTCGCAGGAGGGTGAGTTTATTGGGCATATTCATCAGAGCGTCAATGTACGGTCGACGTCCGATGCTGTCAACCCGGCAAAGGCGGTGGGGTGGACTTCCCCCTTGCCAGCGCTCATCGGCCGGGAGTAGGATATCACCTGTTGTCCAGCTTGAGATTGACGACACACTTGATCGAGATTATGATGTTATTCACTTAGGGACATGCGTTATCAAGATCAAAAAGACCGTTCAGTGCCCCTCGACTTCGACCAACTGCGCCAGCCCGAATAAATCTGCCGCGGAGCAGCCAACTGGTTTTACGGCTGACACTACGCCCGGGCGGTGACAAAACTATCCGCGGTCAGAATGCACTGGAGGTTGCTGATAAGACGGGCCATCATACCCGGAGACCGGATGCGCGTAGAGTTACGGACTCATCATACCCGTGAGGTAGGAACGCCCCGTAGCCCAATAAAAAACCCAAGCAGGTGCGCTTCCTGCCTGGGCGGACGATATTAGGTAATCCACAGAAAGAGTAACACTTTCCGATTGCAGTATAAATCTAACACAAACTGTCGCTTTGTCAAGGGAAAAATGCCCCTTTGTGCAATAATTCTGCGCCCTTAGGACATCAAGCGGCGAGGGGGGCGCGCGCCATCCCCATGGTGGTCGGCCAGTCCGGTATCCATAAAGCGTATTGAATGGAGACCTTGAGCAACTTTGCGAGGGCGTCGGGCGGAGTTTTTCCACAGATCGTGTGGGGAAGCTGTGGAGCACTTGTTGAATACCGCACAAGTCGCACCAAGTCAACAAGTTACCAGAAACCGGGGTGTTGACAAGTATTGACTGCCGAGGTTTAACAAACAAACCGGCCCTTATTCTCCTTGTTGTCAACGCCTTACATTCATTGATTTCTTGTTCTGTAAGAGCATTCAAGGTCGACCAGATTTATGTTAATCACCATCGTGCGCATAGTACGCTGATCGGCAAGAGAATAGGAGATTGTCAAATAAAACACAATTTTTAGTAGGGGGCAACCCTGAAGACACAATATCTTGTGTCCGCTTTTCGCTGGACGCGACCGGATAAAGCGACAGTGGAAACCACTGATGACAATGATCAGGGTCTTGGAGTAACAGGAAGCAGAAGCGAGTGATTGCAGTGTAAGGGAAAGTTGCTTGGGATTGTGCGCTTTATATTCTGCGAAGGACGGCAGTGATAGAGGAGTAGACAGGGATTGCCTGCTCTACAACATGCAAAGGACGGCAGTGACGAATAAACAGCCGGGGATTGAATACTATACATCATGCAAAGGATAGCACTCTCCCGGCCGGCTTTTCCATATAGTACAGGAGGTATAGCTTGAAAATTGGACGGTATTATACGCGCGAAGGGGATTCGCCATATTCTCAAATAAGTTTTGAGAGACGCTCATCACAAATAAGAAACCCCGATGGATCCGTCGTTTTCAAACAGGAGGACATTGAAGTACCCGAGAGCTGGTCGCAAGTGGCTGTCGATATTCTGGCTCAGAAGTATTTCCGCAAGACTGGGGTGCCCCTGACCGATGCCGACGGTCGACCGCTTCTTAACGAGAATGGTGAGCAGAAAACCGGCTGCGAGACCGATGCCCGCCAGGTGTTTCATCGCCTGGCTGAGTGCTGGCGACAGTGGGGTGATAAGCACCGGTACTTTGACGGTGAGGCCGACTCTCAGGCTTTCTACGATGAGTTGTGCTACATGCTGGCGGACCAGATCGCCGCCCCCAATTCACCGCAATGGTTCAATACCGGGCTGCACACCGCCTACGGTATCGCCGGGCCGTCCAACGGGCACCACTATGTGGATCCGTCGACGCAGGTGCTGACGCGAGCGACCAACGCCTACGAGCATCCGCAACCGCACGCCTGTTTCATTCAGTCAGTGAGTGATGATCTGGTCAACGACGGCGGCATCATGGACCTGTGGGTACGAGAGGCTCGTCTATTCAAGTACGGTTCCGGCACCGGTACCAATTTCTCCGCTCTTCGCGGTTTCGGCGAGCCGCTTTCCGGGGGCGGGAACTCGTCCGGCCTGATGTCGTTTCTGCGCATCGGTGATCGGGCGGCAGGGGCGATAAAATCCGGCGGCACCACCCGGCGCGCGGCCAAGATGGTCTGTCTTGACCTCGACCATCCCGACATCGCCGAGTTCATCGACTGGAAAATGGTCGAGGAACAGAAAGTAGCCGCAATGGTGGCCGGCTCGACCATGATACGGCAGCAACTCAAGGAGATCTTCAAGGCTGCCCGGCTCCCGAGTGACAACGGTGACACGGCTGTAGAAATTGATCCCACCAAAAATAAGGTACTTG